>CAZDCU010000034.1:0-13882 GCA_964504055.1 uncultured Methanomassiliicoccales archaeon | reverse complement strand
TATCCGTCCTCGAGCAATCCATTCAATTTCTCCACTCCAAACTGAAGAATTCTGTCCCGTTACCGTCATCCCTCACTGTTATGATGTCATCAGGCGAGAATTCATCCAAAAGATCTGCAGACTGTGTCGAAACGATTATCTGACCCGTCATTCCGACCGATTTTATCATCTCGGCAAGGTAAACCATAGCCTGCGGGTACAGGCCCAACTCAGGCTCATCAAGTATTATCGTCATCGGCCTGAATTCTTTAGGCTGAAGCAGAAGAGTTGTAAGACAGATGAATCTCAGAGTGCCGTCCGACAGCTGATTCGGACCCATAATCCCGTCACAATCGATTTTCTTCCATCTCAGCATCACTTCTTCAGCGTCGTTATTCGTAATCAGTACAAAATCTTCAAAGAACGGTGCAACCAAATGGATTGTTGAAACTATTTTTCTGTAATCTGAAGGATATTCTTCCTTCAGACGGAGTAAAAATGGCGCAATATTTCTAGCATCATCGGAAAGGATTGCGTTATCATGTATGCTGCACGAATGTTTCATGAGTGAGGTTCCTGATGTATCATTGAAATGATACACGCACCATGATTTTGCGGAGAGAAAAGACTCAACATTGTCTTTGATACAATCTTTCCATTTGGATTCAAAATGTCCGCTGCCGAGAGAATACTTTGTACCTGACTGTTCCTGACAGAAATACTCATCAGAAAACATCAAACGCTCGTTTTCTGTCAATTTCAAAGAAAATCCATAGCAATTATTCTCAAAGGAAACTTCAATTGTAATATCGTTGGTTTCATCGGATCCGTTATACAGCAGAGATTTTACACCGCGTTTCGAAACGGTTCTCTGCAATTCCAGAGAAACAACCCTCCGGACAAATGCAAAAGCCGACAGGAAATTCGATTTTCCGGAACCGTTCGGCCCAATCAGGATATTGATATTTCCGAGTTCGACAGATACATCGCGTATCGAACGGTATCCTTTAATCCTGATTTTCTTCAGCATCTCTCCGTTCATTCACATACCGCCGATAAACAATGACAGTGATGATTCGGAGCACTCATAATAATTTGTTTGGAAAAAGAAAAACCCCAAGGCCGTATCCTCCGATACGGCCTCAGTAAATTCACTTAAGCCTCTGCAGCATCTTGACAGCCGCATCGACAACCTGAGCACCCTTCTCGATTCTGTCCATCGCCTGGAGCTCGGTCATTCCCGGTCCTGTCAATCCAAACGCAACAGGCTTACCGGATTCCAAAGAAAGATCCATAATCTTCCTCGATGCCTGTCCCATGACAACTTCATCGTGTTCCGTCTCACCCTCGATAACGGCACCAATCGTAATCACCGCATCGATCTCAGGGTCATCAACCAATTTCTTCACTGCCAGCGGAACCTCGAACACTCCGGGCACCAAAATCTTCTTAACGATATCCACTCCGAGGAACTCGGCTTCCGCTTCCGCCCTTGCAGCCATAAGCGACGTAATTTCATAGTTGAATTCAGCCGCAACCATTCCGATTCTGTATTTCTCTGCCATTTCAATCACTTCTTCTGTCTTACAGGTCCCGCATCCGCGAATCCCTGTCTCAATCCTGTACCTGCACGTTTTGTCAATGATTCCGGACGGAAGAGTAAGTCATACACATTGACCGCATGTTCTCTCGCTCTGCTGTCCGCAAGGAATTCAAGTTCTTTCTCATCCTTTGCTTCGTCTTCGTGGACAAACACTTCGATAATGTGAGTATCTGTCATCAGCTGACATAAAATCAGTCCCGTGGATGCTTCATGTGCGCATGTTTTGTCTTTGGCCATAGGCCCGGGCATTGCCAACGCCATACAGATGTCGCATCCGTCTTCCTTGATAAGTTTCTTACATGCAACGGGAAGATCCTTGAATCCGGGTACGGTACGTCTGATTATCTTAAACCCGGTACCTGTTTTCTTTAATTCATCAATCGCAGACGCAGCCATATCGTATCTCGCAAACGTAGTATCCGCTATTCCGATTGTCTTCATTTCAGGTCGCCTCTTTCACGTATTTTCTTCACGATTGCTCTCGTCGCAGCCAAATCATCCGCGGAACGTCCCGCACGTTTCACTTCGATGTCGAATCCTCTTTTTTTCAATTCTTCGGATAATTCCTTTTCATCGAAGTTCTGATCGAAACCCAATACGATAATATCGGGTTTAATCTCATTCAGAACGGAGAACATGTCTCCGTCTCTTCCCGGAATTGCATAATCCACAGGTTTCAGTGAGGAAACAATCTTCACCCTCATATCCTGAGGTGTAATCGGTTCATGTTTTCTTTTCCTCACTGTGTCGTCGCTTGCAACCACGACATACAACTCGTCACCGAATGCTTTGGCCTGCTCAAGATATGAGATATGTCCCGTATGGATTATATCAAACACTCCGGAGGCCATCACACGGACCATGCTCAATCCTTTTCCTTAAACTTGTTCCACGCTTCGATGATCTCGTCACCTGTAACAAAGGACAGCCCGTGTTCTTCGGCGTATTTCATGGTGTTGACTTTTTTCTCGGAGTTGCCGTCGTCACCCATCATTTCGCAGATTGTTGCCGAAGGCTTCACACCCGCCATAATCATGAGTGCATTCGTTAATTCCGTGTGTCCTTTCCTGTTGACAAGAGGCACTTCGCTTGTGTTCAGAAGGTGAACGTGTCCGGGTGCCCTGAAGTTCTCTCCCAAATCGTTACGGATCTTATCTGCAGAAGCATCCTGGAAGATTGTTTTCACATACTCCCTGATTGTGAGAGCTCTGTCGTTATCCGTGATTCCGGTGTATGTCTTTCTGTGGTTGATCGTAACACCGAATGAGGATTTTGTGTTGTCGTAGGGAATATCATTCGGAGACATCATCCTCAGAACGGGGTATTTTTCATCATCCCAGAAAACATCGCTCATGAAAGGAAGTCCTACTTTCTTTGCGATTTCAAAAGGTGTCGTAGTACAGACCAATCCTCCGGCGTCTTTCCTGAACGTCCTGAGTGTCTCGTGTGTGATGAATTCCGAGGCGATTGTCATATCAGTCTCTTTTTCTCTGTCATCGAAATCGTAGACAAGTACGATTTTACCGTTTCTAATGTCCTCCAGAGTCTTTTCGATGCTCATCGTAACACCTTTTGGGTGTGTGTACCGACAGTTGATAAAAATAAGATTATCTTATTACCAAAAAATTGGTTAAATGTAACTTTATGAGTTGAAGTACAGGGGCTTTCGCCCCTGTGTTTATTCATGCGACGAATCTGTAATCGAAATATTTCGTAATGTCGATTTTTGTCATATCCTTCAGTTTACCTGTGTACTTCGAAGGATTGTTCTTGACAATGTATTCGAATGAAGATTCGATTGATTTTTTGTCTTCGTCGTTGAGCTTTACACCCCAGGCGGCAAGATCGATGTATTTTGTCATAATGTTCTTGTCTGTGATGTTAAGCCTCTCCATACAGATGCTTACTGCACTGTCTTTCGTCGCTGCGGCGTTCATGTATTCGCATGCTTTGTCAATCGCACTGAGGATTTTCTTGATGTCTCCCTCGTGGTCTTTGATCATTTCCGTCGATGCAAACATACCGACCGACATGTAACCTTTGTAGTCATCGGCTGCGATTATGTACTTGTAGGAAGTCGGATTCTTCTCAACAACATTGATATTCGTGGCACCTGCAATGATTATATCGACTTTTCCGGTTGTCAGAGCGTTGGAAAGTGCATCGTTGGCAAAGTGATAGATGTTGACTTTCGTTGCGTCATATGTATCGATGCTGCTCTGGAGCACCATGTTTTCAGACTGACTGCTTTCGGACAGGTATTTCAGAAGAAGCGAATAGTAGGAAACGTTGGTGTTGACTCCGATCTTTGCGCCTATGAGGCTGTTCGAAGTACCGTCGAATGAATATGTACAGTCGATTTTTGCCGCACCTTTCAGTCCTTCGTCCATCATCCATCTTGCGATGTATTTGTAACTGTCACCGTAGCTGTCAATCATCTTAAGGAAAGGATCGGAACCGAATCCGGCAAGATCCACATGACCCGCTGTGAGGTTGGTCATTGCATCATTTCCCGATGATGCCTGTACGAGTTCTACTTTCACACCTTCATCGCTGAAATAACCGAGTTTCTCGGCGATAAAGAGCGGTTCGAAATTATGTTTGACGACGGCGATTTTGTATGTTTTTCCGTCGTCGCTGTTATTGCTGTTATTCAATGCAACAGCAGCACCCGCAATAACTATTATGGCTACGACACCGACAGCTACCGCAATCATTGTGTTTCTGTTCATTCAAATCACTCAATTTTAATGATATTCGATCCGTTCAGACATTTGCAGGTCTGCAGTTTGTCCAAAATCATCTTTTTAAGCATATCCATATCAGAATAATCGGAAGGTTTCCATTCCCCTACGATGCCTCCGGCATCCGCAGCGAGCATTATGATTCTCGTTCCGACCTGTATAGCTTCGTCGATACTGTGTGTGATAAAGACGACGGTTCTTTTTTTCTCCGACCAGATTTCTTTGATTTCCCTGTCGAGATGGGAACGTGTCTGCTCATCCAGAGATGAAAAGGGTTCGTCCATAGGCATAACATCGGGTTCCATGGCAAGTGTTCTTGCAATCGCCACTCTCTGTTTCATGCCCCCCGACAGGTCTGCGGGTCTTTTGTCGCAGTAATTTCCGAGACCGACGAGTTCAAGATATGTTTTTGCGATTTTCATTCTTTCTTTATCGGTATGTGTCTTCCTATTGACGGAAAATGCAACATTCTTCTGCACATCCATCCACGGGAGAAGACTGTACTCCTGGAAAACTACGGATCTTCTGGATGATTCGCCGCGTATCGGTTCTCCGCGGTACGTTATCGTACCGCGTTGGGGCATTTCGAATCCTGCAAGCATGTTAAGCAACGTGGTTTTTCCGCATCCGGAAGGACCGACAATACAGAGAAATTCGTTTTCCTCGACATCCAAAGACAGATCTCTGAGAACGATTGTTGCGGTTTTACGGGATTTATCGGGATATGCTTTCCAGACACCGCGTACACTGATGACACTCTCCGGCATCAGATATCACCTATCCCTGTTTTCTTTCTGACATAACGTTCGGCAGGGTCGAAGAGAAGTCTGTCAATTACTATGCCGATAATACATATCACGATAATACACGCAAACGCCGTAGTGTAATCGAGAGTATCAGAGGCACCTTTTATTGTGAAACCTATTCCCTGCATAACGCCCACAACCATTTCAGATGCGATTATCATACGCCATGAACTTCCCAAACCGATTCTCATACCTGTGAGGATATCAAGAATCGAGAACGGAAGTAAAACTTCGAGAAATGTGTCCCACCAAGATAGTTCGGACATTTTGGCTACACGTCTGTTTACCGCGGGAACGTTACGCAGTCCGTTTGAGATGTTAATGGCAATCGGCGCCACGGCAACAACACCCACAATGAAAATTGCGGATTTGTTTCCGAAACCGAACAGAATGAGAACTACAGGCAGCCATGCAAGACCCGGTATCATCTGCAGTATGTTTACGGGAACCATCAGAATCTTATACAGAACGGGGTGGAGTGAAACCGCAAATCCTATCAGCGAACCGATAACTGCGGCGATTGCAAAACCTACGGCCCAACGGCAGAGACTTGCCTCGATATGCTGCCAAATGGTAAACGTGAAAACTCTTTCCCCGGTTAGAAGCGAGAAAAGATCGTCAAATACCTCGTCCGGCATAGGAAATGTAAGCGAATGCGCAAAAAATGTGTTGTAAACCGAACCGACAGCCCACCAGATGAAGAGTGTTATTGCCGCACCCGCAACCAATGTCAGAATGTCAGATGCGATATCTCTGAGGCATGTGGAATTTGAAAGGAATACTTTATTCCCCTCGGAAGAATCAAGCGCATCCCCGATCCTCTGATCGATTGTTCTGAAAAATTTTACCATCGGACGTTATACTCAATGGCAGTATCCCATTTAGCAGTTGTGTAAAAAATATTTGATTTGCGAATAAATCAGTTGTAACTGTTCATACCGCAGATGAAAAACACATCCGGACAGTCCGTCCGAAGATACAGCCGAAACCGGCGAATGCGAGGCGATGTTCAGATTTATATCGATAAATCAACATAACCTTTTCAAGGGATTAAAATGGGATTCATGAACAAATTAAACAACGCCCTTGACAACCACAAGAGCAGCAGGGACGAAAAGTCAGACATAAAACAGCTGACGGAATCCGTTGACAAAGAACACAAAGCGATGGACCAGCAGCTGATGGAGATAGGACAGTACTACTGGAACCTCTACGCAAACGACCCTTCTTTCGTTCCTTCCGAGGATATCAAAGGAGCATTCACAGACATCGAAACACGTGTCGCAAGAGTCAAAGACCTTGAAATTCAGATCGCCGAGCGTAAAGAAGCCGGAGAAGCGGAACGTCAGAAAAACAACGAAAATCTTGCAGCACGCGAAGAAGAGATAAGACTCGCAAAGGAAGAAGCCGCAAGGCAGAAATCCGAAGAAAAGGAAGCAAAGAAGGCTTCCAAAGAATCCGAAAAGGAACAGGAAGACAGCGAATAAAACTGCCAGCACATTATCCGTCGGGTTTTTTTAGGCATAATTAAATATGCCGTTATACGTACCGACGGATAATGAGCACAGACAACCGCGAGGATTATCTCATCAACATCCTGCGTCTTACCGAAGGTGTCGGAACCGTCAAGACAACGGAAATTGCGAATTACATGGGTGTCGCCCCCGCGAGTGTCACCGAAATGCTCAAGACCCTCAGTAAAGAAGGGCTTGTCAATTACGAAAGATACAGAGGAGTATCTCTCACCGAAGAGGGAATTGCGGCTGCAAAGAACCTCAGAAGGAAACACCACATTATGGAAAGATTCCTTACCGATGTTCTCGAAGTGGATCATCAGTCTGCGCACGACAATGCGTGTGCTTTCGAGCATTCTATGAGCGAAGACGCTGCGCTGAGGATGTGTCAGATGACAGGCAACAGGGTCGACGATGACTGCGAAACCTGTCCCGAACCCTGCGATGCGAAGATGGGTGTGAAGAAGATTTCCGTATGTCTCGCGGATATGAAACCCGGAGATGGAGGAACGATTTCCCATATTTCGAACCGCGATACAACGATTGTAAGAAGACTCATTTCCATGGGATTCGTACCCGGACGTTCCGTTAAGCTGGATTCCGTTATCTCGGATATGGGCGCACGTATCGTCGTTCTCGGTGAAAGCACGGTAGCACTCGATTGGGACCTCTGTCAGTCGATTTTCGTCGACACGGAATGAGTTCCATGAGTATCCGTGTCGCACTCATCGGACAGCCGAACGTCGGTAAATCCACACTGTTTTCAAGACTTACAGGCGTGGGTGTGATTTCATCGAATTATCCGGGAACAACAGTAGAATTTGAAGAAGCGATTGTCAATTACAACGGAGAAGAGATTCTCTTTCACGATCTTCCCGGTACGTACAGTCTTTCCGCGGTATCCGATGATGAAAAAGTCGTTTCGGATATGCTGAACGGCGGAAACGATGTTATTGTTGTTGTAGCAGATGCGACTGACCCCGAATCGAGTATTGTTCTTTCTTCGGAAGTCATCGAATTGGGAATTCCCACGGTTATTGCTCTCAACAAATACGATGTGGCATCCAAGAGGATGAATATCAATGTCAAAAGATTGGAAGAAATCCTCGGAGTTCCCGTAATTCCCGTTTCCGCCAAGTCGGGAGACGGTGTCGATACTGTTTTAAAAACGATATCGGAACGTAAAGCAAAGATATCTTCCCGTCAGATAAATTACGGCGAAAATGTTGTTAAACTCATTGAAACGGTATCGAAAGAATGCGATATCGATAATAATGCTGCAGTCAAAGTCATAGAAGGTATCGACAGACGCTTCGGTGAAGATCTTTCCGAAGAAATCGACAGTTTATACTTCAAAAAACACGGCGAACACATCTGTTCGAGAATCGCCGCAGACAGATATGCAGATGCCCGTAAGATTGCTGATGAAACTTTCATCCGCTCTTCGGAGGGAATGACACGTTCGGAAAAACTCTCGGACATGATGATCCGTCCCCGTACGGGAATTCCGATACTCATCTGTGTTCTTGCGGCAACGTTTGCAATTTTAGTATTCGTAGGAGGTTTGCTTGCAACTGCCGTCGATGAACTGTATGTGGCAATTGTGGGAAACATATTCTCCGACGTCGGAAGATCAATCGGAGGTGACTTAGGCGCTACGATTATGACGGGTGTAGACAGCAGTATCAGAGCTGTTTTGGGAATAGTTGTCCCGTACATCATGGTCTTCTACATTGTGCTGGGAGTTCTGGAAGATACGGGATATCTTCCCAGAGCCGTTGTTCTTCTGGACAGAATTATGCGCCACATAGGTCTCCGCGGCAACGGATTCATTCCTATCATGGTGGGATTCGGATGCAACGTACCGGCAATCCTCGCAACACGTACAATCATCTCCAAAAGAGAACGTCTGATTCTGTGTTCTCTTATCTGTATGGCTATACCGTGTTCCGCACAGACTGCGATTATGACGGGAGTTACGGGAAAATACGCAGGAGTAGGTTGGATTCTGTTCATCTTTGCGATATTATTCGTTCTTGCAATCGCAATAGGAATGTTCCTCGACAGAACGATGAAGTATGAGCCTTCGCACCTTGCAATGGAATTACCGGAACTGCAGATGCCCGGAGTGAAAAACGTTCTCAGAAAGATGTGGATGAGATCCAAAGACTTCTTCGTTCTCGCAGTTCCGTTATTGCTTGTGGGAAGCGTAATTATCGAGCTTCTGATCTTCTACAACGTCCTCGATGCATTGGTCGACCCGATGTCGTGGTTAACAGTGGGAATGTTGGGATTACCCGCAACGACAATCATCTGTTTCATCGTAGGAATCGTAAGAAAAGAGATGTCCTACGCAATGCTCATGGTCGTAGGTGCGTTGGATATCATGGATCCTTCGCAGTTCGTTGTTTACGGAGTTGTAATGAGCATCTACGTCCCGTGTCTTGCAACAATAGCGGCAATGAAAGGCGAACTGGGATGGAAGCACACAACTCTTGTGTGTATAACATCGATGGTCATCGCGGTACTCATCGGAACAGGCGTAGCTCAGCTGTTCTCTCTCGGTCTTATTCACGCGTGACAGAGAGAATATTATACAGGCAAGCGTTCGGGAGACCCATGTCGAATGACATCGAGATCCTCATCAGGAAATACGCACTTCAGAATGCAGTGTTCTTCAAAGGGAAAGCGAATCCCAAGTCTATCACAGGAAAGATACTGGGCGAATGCCCCGAATGGAGGGCAAAAGTACCTGAACTGAACGAAATTGTCAACAATATCGTTTCGGAAATCAACTCGATGTCTCCCGAAGACCAGAAAAAAGCACTCGAAGAACTCGACCCTTCGCTTCTCGTCAAAGAAAAGAAGGAAAGAAAATACGAACTTCCCGATCTCAAGAATGTCAACGGAAAGGTGGTCATGAGGATCGCCCCCGGACCGTCCGGACCTCTTCACATCGGACACACACGTGTTTCCATTCTCAACGACGAATACGTCAAAAGATACGGCGGAAAACTGATCTGCAGGTTCGAAGACACCAATCCCGAGAAAATCGATCCCGATGCGTATGACATGATTCCCGAAGATTTAGAATGGCTGGGAGTCAAGATTCACGAAAGTGTAATTCAGTCGGAAAGATTCGAAATCTATTACGATTACACCAAAAAACTCCTGGAAATGGGTCACGCATACGTCTGTACGTGTGATGCGGAAGACTGGAGAAAGAAGAAGGAAGCCAAGACTGCGTGTCCGTGCAGAGATCTTCCCGTTGAAGAACAGATGGAAAGATACGAGAAATTCATGAACGGCGGATACAAAGAAGGAGAAGCGATTGTTGTCATCAAGACTGCAATCGACCACCCCAACCCCGCAGTCAGGGATTTCGTTGCATTGAGATTGGTTGACCATCCCCACCCGCTCACGAAAGACAAGTACAGAGCATACCCGATGATGAATCTCTCTGTTGCTATCGACGATCACCTTCTCGGAATGACACACGTCATCAGAGGAAAGGATCACCTCAACAACACATTCAGGCAGGAGTACATCTTCGATTACTTCGGATGGAAGAAACCCGAATACTATCACTACGGATTGGTTAACATCCCCGATACGATTCTGAAGACTTCTTTGATTAAAGAATCAATCAGAAACGGAGAATATTCCGGATGGAACGATGTGAGAACGGGAACCGTAAGAGCACTTGAGAGAAGAGGAATCAGGCCCGAAGCAATCAGAAGATACTGGGTTGAGAGCGGAATCAAACCAATTGATATTCAGTTCTCATGGGAGAATCTCTTCGCAATGAACCGTGATATCATCGATCCGGAATCCGACAGGTATTTCTTCGTCAACAATCCTGTGAAATACGATATCGGAGGAACCGAAGCAATCACGGGAAAAGCTCCCATGCACCCCGATCACCCCGAAAGAGGATTCAGAGAGTACGACCTGAAAGACAGAGTCGTTTACATTTCATCCGAAGA
Source organism: uncultured Methanomassiliicoccales archaeon (assembly GCA_964504055.1). Taxonomy (GTDB): domain Archaea; phylum Thermoplasmatota; class Thermoplasmata; order Methanomassiliicoccales; family Methanomethylophilaceae; genus Methanarcanum. The sequence goes on along the minus strand of CAZDCU010000034.1, from coordinate 3,250 downwards.
CTCCGAGATGTTCAGAGACGCCGGTAAAATCAGATTGAAGGACTTATGCAACATCGACTACGGAACACCCGCTGCGTACGCAGGAACGGACGTTTCCATTCTCAGAAAAGGATTCAAAGCGGTTCAGTGGGTCGGAAGCGATTCCGTAAAGGCAAAATTACTCATGCCCGACGGAACTGTCCTCGAAGGATTGGCCGAGAAAGCTCTTCTCAACGAAAAGAAAGACATGGTTCAGTTCGAAAGGGTCGGATTCGCAAGGATCGAAGAGAAATCCGACAAATCTATCACAGCGGTGTTTGCACACCGCTGAATTTCAGCATCAAATCAGACCCCGTCAACGGGGTCTGACAACTTTATTTACTTCTGTCAGGGAGTCATTCTATTCTTTCCCGGAATTCATACAGCGCCAGAGATTGAACTGTGCACGGGTATTCCCCTGATTTGCCGCCAATGTGTATAATCTGACTGCTTCTTCGAGAGACTGTTCCACACCTCTTCCGTCCTCATACATGAGGCCGAGATTGTTCTGTGCGCCTGCAAATCCCTGTTCGGCAGCCGATTTATACCATTTGACAGCCTCTTCGTAAGACTGTTCTGTACCGCTCCCGTCCTCGTACATAATGCCGAGATTGTATTGTGCAACCGCATTTCCCTGTTCGGCAGACTGTCTGCACAATCTGAATGCTTCTTCTTCGGATTGTTCCGAGTCTTTTCTTTCTCTGAACAAAAGACCGAGATTGTTCTGTGCACTCGGATTTCCCTGTTCGGCCGACAGTCTGAACCATTTGACCGCTTCGGATTCCGACTGTTTTACACCTTTTCCCGCCATGTACAAATGACCGAGATTGTTCTGTGCATTCGAATTTCCCTGTTCGGCCGAAAGTTTCCACCATTTGAATGCTTCTCTGTATGACTGTTTTACACCTTTTCCTTCGTAATACATACTGCCGAGATTGTTCTGTGCACGTGCGTTTCCCTGTTCCGCAGCCAAAGTAAACCATTTGACGGCTTCTTCGTAAGACTGTTCTGTGCCGTTTCCGGACATGTACATAAGGCCGACATTGTTCTGAGATTTTGCCAACCCCTGTTCGGCGGCCAATTTACACCATTTAAACGCATTTTCATGAGACTGTTCCAATCCGCACCCGTTCTCGTACATCCAACCGATAACGTTCTGTGCCAATGCATCTCCCTGTTCCGCCGCCATTCTGTACCACTTGGCGGCTTCCTCATACGACTGTTCTACACCCTTTCCGTCGTAGTATGCATTGCCTTTCTCAAAACATTCTTCGACACTGTACTGCTTTGTCCCGGACATCTGAAACACCGTATGATTCGATGCAGATGAAATCTTCAACTGAATATATAGCAACATTCGGCGGATGTATAATCGATGAAACCTGTTGTTCCTGCGGAAATTCTTCACCGCCGGTTTTTCGCCTCTTTCTGAAAAATTCGTAAATCTGAAATATGTTGAAGCCTTGCCGACGCGAAAGGGGCATAGAAATATGACCAAGATAGTCACAGACAGAAAAAGTCAGTTGATATTGTACATCGTCATGGCCATGGCGTTTTTCCTTGACGGCCTTGACGGAACAATCGTAACAGTTGCTCTGCCTGAGATAGGGAAATCGTTTGCAATGAGCACAAGCGATTCTTCCTGGGTCGTCACCGTCTATTTCATGGTGATGGCCGGTTTGATCTTAGTTTTCGGTAAGATTGCAGACAGAGGAGCAATTAAGAAAGTACTCGTTCTCGGATTCGTCGTATTCTCATTGGGTTCGCTGCTTTGCGCCCTGTCGATGAGTTCTTCATTCCTTCTTGCTTCAAGAGCAATACAGGGTGTCGGTTCCGCAATGCTTGCGGCAACGGGAATCATGGTTGCCGTGAAATTCTTCCCGCCGAAGATGATGATTTTCGCGATGACCCTTACCGTGTTGGGATCTTCCATAGGTGCCGCATTCGGACCTACTTTGGGAGGAATCCTTACAAACACACTGTCATGGCATTGGATTTTCATCGTAAACGTACCGATCGGTATCATCTGTGCAATATTTGCACAGAAAGAAGTCCCCTCGGACGATAAGATGGACGATTCAGGATTCGACTATGTGGGATCGTTACTTCTGTTCCTTTCGCTTATGTGCGGTCTGTACACAGTTGAATCTGTCCCTTCACACGGATTCGGAACACTGAGTATCTGCGCACTGGTTGCATTTGTTATCATCTTTGCAGTGTTCATTATCTACGACCTCAGAATCAAAAATCCCGTTCTCGATCTGAGATTGTTCAAAATCTCCGCCTTCGACAGAACGGTTATCGCATTCGTTATTCTGAATGCGACATACATGGGATGTCTCTACCTCATTCCTTTCATGCTCAGCATCGAAATGGGATACGACACAATGGAAAGCGGAATGATAATGCTCGTACAGGCATTGGTTACGCTGATTCTCTGTCTTCCTGTTGCCAAAGCATGCGATCAGCACGGAACGAGAAGATTCGCCATTTTGGGATGTTCTCTTATGGCGATTACCTGCATCACATTCACCTTCCTGAATGCATCTACAGGCATCATCTCGGTGATATTCGGATTGGTTATCCTCGGAAGCGTTTGGGGATTCTCCGGAAGTTCCGTCGGTCCGCGTCTTGTCGAGAATGTTCCTTCCGAAAAGAAAGGTTCCGCTTCGTCGCTGTTGTCATTCTTCGTGTACTTCGGTTCCGCCTTGGGAACATCGCTGTTCTCTGCGTTATTCAACGTAGGTTCGGGAAGTTCCGGAATATCAATCTCAGATCTTCCTTCCGACGTATTCATGACGGGATTCGTCTTCGCAATGATTTCCGGAGCGGTATTGGCTGCTTTGGCTGCGGTTCTTTCCGCATCCGTAAGGAAGAAGGATACAGCAACATCATAAAACGTAAAATACAGTCTTTGCGATGGTGAGAGTATGTCCGTAGGAAAGTATCTCGATGGTACGGAGTTAAAAATCACGGAAAAGGTCGATGCCGATTCCATGCTGTCAACAAGGCTTATGTCCGAAGATCAGGGCGTAACCATAGTTTTCGACAATTTCAACGGCGGTAAAGCGGTCGGAAATCTCTTCTCCACAAGGAAAAAGGTAGCCGATGCACTCAATATCGATCAGAGTGAGATTGTCACATCATTGATTCATGCCGTAGACAACCCCTGCGATACCGAACTCGTAGATAATCCCGAATTCAGGTATCAGACACTTCCTACCGATCTCAT
>CAZDCU010000033.1:13171-14276 GCA_964504055.1 uncultured Methanomassiliicoccales archaeon | reverse complement strand
TCATATTCATCATAAGATTCTGCATCTTCGTCGAGATAGAATCTTACTTTGTTGGCAGACCATACGGGATGATATTCGGTATCGTCCGTTACGGTGCCTGTGAAATCTCCCGCTGTGGATGAGGTCCATTTTACGAAGGTGTAACCCGATTTTGTCGGTTTCTCGGCAGGTTCTGCGATTGTTCCCGTTGTTACATATTCAGAGGGATTTGTGTCTCCCTCATCACTGTAAAACCTTACTTTGAATGTGATTTTGATCCATTTGGCGTAGACAATGTTATTGTCCTTGTTATCGAGAGTATATTCTGTTTCAATGCCGTTTGAATAATAGTACCAGTGGTCGAATTTCCACCCATCTCTGGCAGGAGGGGTCGGAAGCTCGGTAAGTTTCAGAGTTTCATATTCGTCGTATGATTCTGCATCTTCGTCGAGATAGAATCTTACTTTGTTGGCGGACCATTCGGGATGATATTCGGTATCGTCTGTTACGGTGCCTGTGAAATCCCCTGCTGTGGATGAGGTCCATTTAACGAAAGTACAGCCCGATTTTGTAGGATTTTCACTCGGTTTTGTTACAGGTCCCGATGTCTCGCATGAAGATAAGACTGCACCGTCGGGAGCATTGAGGAAGCGGACCAGAAATACTGTTTTTGTCCACGATGCTTTCAGAGTTTTATCGGATGTGAATGATTTTGTTTCGGTGATTTCTGTTGTATCGTCGAACCATCCGTTGAAAACGTGTCTTGCTTTTACGGGTGTCGGAAGGCTTACATTGCTGACTTCGTTGACTGTAATTGTATTGGATCCTTCGAGTGTTCCTCCGTCGGGATCTAATGTTATTGTATGTTCAATCGGTACTGCGGTGATTGAAATGGTTATAGCTTCGGTAACGTTGCTGACAGTTATTGTGGCGGTACCGTCGGAATTCAGAGTGTATACGAAACAATCGGATGTTACGCCTGACGGTAATTCATAATGTCCGTCGGGAGTGAGTGTGGCTGACCATTCTTCTCCGTAGTCGGCGTATTCAAAATTGGTAGTGAGTGTGCAGTGTGATAAGTTGCTGTTTACAGATGCTGACCACTGGGCGGTGATTGTTACTGTGT
>CAZDCU010000033.1:0-13071 GCA_964504055.1 uncultured Methanomassiliicoccales archaeon | reverse complement strand
CTATTGACAGCAATAAAGATAAGGATAATACAATCAATATTACCATCAATATTCTTTTGACCATAAAATTAATTCAAAGAATGTAAGTTTTTAAACATATGTGTGAAAGAAAACACATGTGCCTTACATTTACTATCAAAACGGCACAGAATCAATAAAAGCAACACAGAAAAGAGTCTTCCGGTGTGCCCTGTGCAGACACACCGGAACCGAAAGTTTCAGTGTCTTCTTTTCGGTTTTTTCTTTCCTTTCGGATTAACCGGTTTCTTAGGCGGATTCGGATATCTGCGCCTGATGTCCTCGACACGCTTCAGGAATTCCCCGTTGAGAACATCTCCTCTGAACTCCGAACCGTACTGATCCAATTTCGCGGCAATAGTAATTTTTCCCGCTAAAGCTCTCGAAATCTTTCCTCTCTGCCACTTCGGAGCTCTGTGGATTTCGGGATGCTGATAGATTACACCGTGTTTCGGCGGCCTCTTTCCGGATCTGAGATGTCTGAACATCGCTTTCTCCGCACCTAACATCTGAACGGTCGAAGACGGCAGCGATGCCAACCTCTCCAATCCTCCGGCAAGGGAAATCAGTCTTGCCGATAACGGTCCGCCTGCAATCGCACATAAATTCGGACAGGATTCTTTCACGATATCTGAGATGTACCCTTCGGTTCTTTCTCTGTCATCATAGATTCTGCAGAGAGTGTCAGCCAAATCCTGAACCGCTCTCATGTCTTCGTCATCGAGTTCCGCACCGATCGACTCTATATCGATGCCCAATTCCTCTGTAATGCCTTCCCTGTTTCCGTACGAAGCGACAAGTTCCGCATATTTCCTGTCTTTAGCGTAGTCTGCCAATTCCGGGAAGTGCAGACCGTACCATTCATGCAATCTCTCATTGAGAAGATTCGAAGTTTCAATCAAATCATCGAGATTTCTTATCGCCTGCACAAGGCTTCTGTCTCTCGGAATAGGTTCCGAAGTTCTCAGTCTTCCGAGGCCGACCATCGCTTCGTGCATTAACGTATCATCATAACCGAAGTTCTCCGCTCTGATGAATGAAGAATCAAATAACATCGGCCTTCCGAGTAACGCCTGACGCCTGTCCGCGACATACATCTTGCTTTTACCTTCGACCAATTCATGTTCCTCGGGAAGGGTTCCGCCTCTCTGCATTGATGCCAATTTCTCGGAAATAACCGAAGCATCCTTCGGAAACAGTCTCTTATCAACGATTTTATCTCCGTCGCAGAGGAAGCATCCGAACCATTTTGTGATAAGAATCATAACATCCCTCTGATCTTCTCAATCTCCGCTTTCGGAAGGTTTCTGGCACGTTTCGCAAGCAACTGCATGTGAGCCTGGAATTCCAGCTCCTCCATGCGGTTGTATGCTTCTTCGAGAGTCTTTCCCTGAGTGATTGCTCCGTGTTTCGCAAGCAGCATAGCCATACTGTCGGAATACTGTTCGACAGCCTTTACCAACTCATCCGATCCCGGGGTGAAATACGGTACAGTCGGAACTTCTCCCAAAAGCATGATTCCTTCCGGTGTGAGACATGTATTGATTTTCTTTCCGATTGTGGCCAATGTGGTACAGTAAAGGGGATGACAGTGTACCACTGCGTTAATTTCGGGGTTTTTGTTGTAAAGTGCAAGGTGGAATTTGTGTTCGATTGAAGGTTTTCCTTCCGAAAGAACTTCTCCTTTCATGGAAACGGCAACCATATCATCAGGTGACAGCAATCCTTTGTTTCTTCCCGACGGAGTGATTATGATGTAATCGTCTACCCTCATGCTCATGTTTCCTCCTGCGGAAACAGTCAGGTTTCTGTTGTACAGCATCCTGCACACGTCTGCGAGCATTTCTCTTGCGTAGGACTCGTTCATTCTTTCACCTTGGAAATTTCCGAAGGTTTCAGTATTCCCTTCTCGGTGATGAATCCCGTAACATATTTCGCAGGAGTCATATCGAACGAAGGGTTCAGTGCTTTGCATCCTTCGGGTGCGATACGGATGCCTCCGATCATCGTAACTTCTTCTTCGGAACGGTCTTCGATTACGATGTCTTCGCCTGTTTTCGTGTTGAAATCGAATGTGGAAATAGGTGCTGCTACGTAGAAAGGAACTCCGAATTCTTTTGCAAGTACCGCTTTTTCAAATGTTCCTATCTTGTTTGCGAAATCTCCGTTTGCGGCAATCCTGTCCGCTCCCGTGATAATCATGTCCACTCCTTTTCTTATGAAGTGTCCCGAGGAACCGTCGGGGATGATTGCGTGATCGATTCCTTCCTGTAACAGTTCCCATGCGGTGAGCTGCATTCCCTGAAGTCTGGGTCTTGTTTCCGAAACGTACACGAAGAATTTTTTTCCGCTGTCATGTGCGTTACGCATGGGAGCAAGTGCGGTACCCACATCGACCGTAGCAAGCGCACCTGCGTTGCAGTGGGTCATTAATTTGAATCCGTCTTTGATTAATGCTCCGCCGTATTCTCCGATTTTGGTACATTTGTCTACCATCGACTGAGCGTATGCATCTGCGGATTCAATCGGATCTTTTCCTTCCGAGAGACATTTTACCATGTAATCTACGGCGTAGAACAAGTCGTTCGCAGTGGGTCTTGCCGCTTTGATTGTTTTTGCGGCTTCGTCGATATCCTGTTTGTTTAATGCCGCAAGACACATTCCGTATGCTGCGGTGGCACCTATCGAAGGCGCTCCTCTTGTGGTCATGTTTCTTATCGCTTCCGCGACATCCCTGTGATCGGTGAACGACACCGTTACGACACGGCGGGGGAGTTCGCGCTGGTCTATCATTGTAACTTTGTTCTTTTCGAACCAGACGGCGCGGATGTCGGCCGTTTTTCCGTTAATGTTGGCTTTCATTTTCAGTCATCCCCTTTTTTCAGATTAAGACGGGTCGGTGAATGATTGTACGCGTCGGATATAAGGGATTGTACTCCCGGACGTATGTATATTCGTTTTAATAATGGGATGAACCACACTTAATTAAATATGGAGGCCATAGCGGGGCTCAATGGATTGGAATTTTGCTACGACACTGATCGGTTCGCAGCCTTACGTGAACTCGGTTGAAAGTGTCGACATAACGTTGGACGGGCGTGTCGCATGTCCCTCGTGGCCGCAGCTGCCTACAAGAGGGATTAATGAGAGTATGTATGTTCAGACAGGCACGCATCTCCCGGGACTGACGATCGACGGCGATAAGATATCCGTCGATCTCGGAAATTACGACCCGACGGAGATATACACAGCCATCATTTCCGAGGATATCGACTATTTCATTCACCCTCCTGAGTTATACGAGGGGATGTACGAGTTCCTGAACCGCGATCTATCCAAATTCGAAGCGGTTAAAGGACAGGTGACGGGACCCATAAGCGAAGGACTGCAGATTCTCGACAAAGAATCACGTCCCGTGATTTATGACGAATCTTACTGTGAAATTGTAAGGAAAACAGTAAACATGATGGCCAAATGGCAGGCGAGAAGACTTGCCATGGCGAACGGAAATGTGATTATTTTCTTCGATGAACCTTCATTGTCTATTTTGGGTACACCTTTTGCATCGGTTTCGGATGAACAGGCAAAGGCATGGATCAACGAAGCAATGGACGGCGTGGATGCATTCAGGGGAATACACTGCTGCGGAAACACCAACTGGGCTATGATTCTGTCAACCGATATCGATATTCTGAGTTTCGATGCATACAACTACGGAGACAATCTCCTGATGTATCCCAACGAACTGACGGAATTCCTCAGCAAAGGTAAGTGCATCGCATGGGGAATCATCCCGAACAGCGACGAATCCGTGGAGAAGGAAACCGTTGAGACCATTGTCGCCAGATTGGAATCTCTGTTTGACAAGCTCGAAGAGAAAGGAATCAACAGGAAGAAGGCTGCGCATCAGTCGATGATTACGCCTCAGTGCGGTCTCAGCGGTCTGACTCCCGAGAACGCAAACAAAGTGTTCGATCTTCTCGACGGTGTCTCCAAAGAGATGAAGAGGAGATACGGATTCTGATGATAATCGCACTCGTCGGTAAGGGGGGAGTGGGGAAGAGTACCATTTCTTCACAGCTTGTGAGAGCGTTGTCCAAGAGAGACGTGACTCTCGCCGTCGATGCGGATCCCAACTCAAATCTCTGTGATAAGCTGGGATTAACCGTTACTGGAACTATCGGCGGACTGAGGAATGAAATAGTTGCGAATCCCGAAATTGTTCCCGCAGGTGTGAGTAAGCAGGATTACATCTCAACACACATCCGTCAGATTATGACTGAAACGGATAAGATCGATCTTCTTGTTATGGGAAGGCCGGAAGGAGAAGGATGTTACTGTTTCACGAATGATGTTCTTAAGAACTGTTTCAACGATCTTATTCCGAGATACAGATACGCGGTTATCGACAACGAAGCGGGAATGGAACATCTTTCGAGACGTGTTCTTCCGAAAACGGATGTTATGATTTTTGTTTCCGATCCTACGAAAGTGGGTGTAAGGACTGCAAAGCGTCTTTCGGATCTTGCCGATGAGGTTCACATCGAATCCGGAAAGAGGATTCTTGTTATCAACAACGTAATGGGAAAGATTTCTCAGCAGCTGGAAGATGAAGCACGTTCCTGCGGTTTCGACGACGTTATGATAATGCCTCATGACGATGTCATCAGCGAAGCGGCAATGAACGGTGACGTAGTCGACGTTCCTTCCGATACTCCCTTCGGAAAAGCGATGATTTCTTTAATTGAAATTATCGAAAACTGAATTAAAAAATGAAAGGAAAACAGCGGTTTCCCGCTGTTTTCCTTTATTGTTTTGTTTTTCTCAGATCCTTACTTTGATCCATTCGTCGGTGTCGGGGATCTTTCCGTCCATGAAGTCTTCGAAGACTCCCATGACGTCCTCGTCGAACTCGAAGAATGTACCGAAGTTCTGGTGTCTGCGGCCGTCGATGAAGCTGATTTCGACGTACCATCCGAAATCTGTCGGTGTTGCCTGAACGAAGTCCGCTCCCTCGATGGGTTCGGGTGCCTGGAGAACGATGAATGACATTTCGTCTTCGCATCCGCAGTCACAGCCGTCGTCGTGGCAGCATCCGCAGTCACACTCATCGTCTTCCTCGTCTTCACAACCGCATCCGCAGGCGTCGTCATCATCTTCGTCGTCTTCCTCGACATCCTCGTATCCTTCATCGGAGGTTCCGACGGGGCAGTTGGACATTGCGAGAATGCAGTCTTCGATCTGCCTGACATCACGTACGGGAATCGGGAAGTCTGTGTACTCGGTTTCCAGGGTGAATGCTCCTTTGCATTCTTTCATTTTCTCGAGGTCGGGAACGTTTCCGTTGAAGAACTCTTTGAATGCGGCGATGGCATCGTCGATTGCGAGATCTCTCGAAACGTCTGCGAATCTCTTGTTGAAGTCTTTGTACAGTTCGACTTTGCAGTGGTCGCCGTAGATGACTGTGGAGATACACATGTATCCGCCGACAGGTTCGTCTGCGCCCATGACCATGAGGATTCCTTCATCCTCGTCGTCTACTGTCCTGAGAACGGAGATGAAGTTGTCTTTGATCTGCTCCTCGGTGTACACCTCGGTCTCGTAGTCGCTGAACTCTGTCTCTATGAAGTAGGAGTTGTCTGCCATGTATACGCCATACGAACGGCAGGATATGAGCGTTACCATTCATCTCTTGCATGCATCGCTGTGAACGGCATCGCTGCTGAGGACTTCTTTGGGGTCCAATGCCTTACATTCGGCATCCACCCACCATAACCATGTTCCTTTCTCTTCGTTGAATTCGCCTTTCACGAGACCGACCAATTTCAGTTTGGTCATTGTCTTGATGAATGCGTCGGGACAGTGGTAGTTGAAAAGTTCCGCCAACCTGGTCTCGACCTCTTTACTTGATAACTTTTCTTCGCCGAAAACCATCCAAATGTAACGAACGAGGTCTGAGAGTTGCATAAATTCCGCAACTGTAAGGCTTATGATAAAGTTTTGCAGTACTCAGCGAAGATGGTTTTGTCATCGGGATTGACGGATGCAGCTGTCATTAAATAATCGGTATGTTCTGATTGTTTTATCCCGATAAGTCCCGTGTGTCCGGTAGTCTGAGACTGCCATCTTGGTTCACGGGCAACGGATATTTTTCCCGTATCGGTTGTAAATATTCATTTAAAAAGGTGTTGCGAATTTTATCGAAGCAGAAGAACCCATCATGTGAGTTCTTCTGCTTCGACTCAGTTCAGTTGTTTGTACCGGTCAGTCCCCTAAGATGCTTGGGGATGTTCTTGGATTCGTTTGTTCCTACGGTTACGTCCCTTCCGATAATTTCCTGAAGTTTTCCGGACATCCTCGAAGCGAGACCGGGAACGATGACGACACCGTCGGTTTTATTCAAGACACCGGATTCCGCAAATGCGTCTGCGACACGTTCGGGATCGAATTTACCTGCGGCATATGCCGTGAGAACGGACATTCCTTCCGTGTTGACAATCTGCAGCCACACGGGGACCTTCGACTTCTCGATATCCGCACGTACCGTGAAGTATGTCAGAGAGAAGTTCGTCGTGAACATAATCGGTGAATGTTCATCGGGGTTGTTGATCGGATACAGATCCTGTTTCACCTGAATCGGAACCTGAGGATCGGTGTAGATGTTCTGTCTCAGTGTGAATAACGGCAGTGCTTCGTAGTTGCGGAGATCGTCGAAGATTACGAGACTTCCGTATTTCAGTGTTGAAATAACCGCTGCCATCACAGCTCCTTCGCCGGAACCGACTCTGTTCATCATCGGGAATCCGAAGGGTTTGAATTTCTTCTTAAGGGCGGCGCGTCTTACGATCGTCTGTCCTTCAAGTAAATCCTTTACGTGTTCCGCACCGATGTCGAGAACAATGTCTTTGAATCCTGCTTTTACCGCTTTCTCGGAAAGTTCGGCTGCTTCGCTGAGAGATGTTGCCTTGATTCCCATGGGGCATCCGGATTTCTTTGCAATTGCAATCATCGCATCGAAATTATCCTTATTTGCACCGTAAATCAGAGGTTTCTGACTTCCTACAGCGGAAACAGCGGATTCTGTTGCTTTTACATCCGTCGATTCGAGCACAATCGGGTGATCCCAATTCTTCGAGACAAGCGTACAGACTTCGGCAAATCTTTCCGCATTTCCGGAATCGTTTCTTACGGACACCATATCGATTCTGAAGACCATTCCGATACGGTTGAATTTTAAATTGCTGATATACCCAAGTCTCTTCAGGACATCTTCGTCGTTTAACGAATCGGAAACCGTAAGAGCATACGCAATGGGGTTGTTGAAACGGCGTTCGTGACGGTAAAGTACCGTCTCTCCGCCCATGCTGATCTTGTTTTTCACTCCCACGGTAACCGTAGCTACGGGGGGAGCGGTTGCTTCGTTGAGTGTTGTCTTTGCTTCACCGCTCACGTGGGGACAGTCTTCGATTTTGGCCTTCTGATTGGCCAACTGCATCGCAAACGCAAGACACGTAGGCTGTCCGCAGTCCTTACAGTTGGTTTTAGGCAGCAGTTTGAAGAATTCAATTGCCGTAGGCATCTCACATCACCTCCGTGAGTTCGCATGCATATACCTTCAGCATATCCGCCGCACCGGGTCCGCGTACCACAAGTATGTCGGCTCCGGAAATCATTGCGGCCATTCCTGTGATTGCTTCCCACCAAATAGCTCTGAATGACACGGGCCCCATGGTTCCGTCGTCTTCGTCCGATGCGTCTCCCACATCCCATGACGATGTACAGTCGCAGATCATCGGGATCTGAAGCATCTTGTCTCCGGAATAAGCCGCCAATTTGATTCTTTCATTGACGGAATAGGAATAATCCAAACCCATTCCCAATGCCGCCATCAGCGGATCCATGACAATATCTTTCGAATCCATTCCGAAGTCTGTCAGAAGGATATTCATCTGTTTTGCGAGATTTACGTCAAGATTGGAGAATCCCACAATAACGTGACCGTTTGCCATCGCAGCGGTGGAGAGTTTCTTGTATTCGGATTCTTCGACTTTGTTGATCAGAAGCCTTGTTCCTTTCACTTTCTCGCAGACGACCGATAAAACTTCGATATCTCTCTCGACGTTTCCGCATCCGCTTACCATAACGGGGAGATTCGTTCTGTCTGCGATTCTCTGAACCAACGCAGCCGCATCTTCCGCAGATGTATTCTTTTTGAACGGATCGATGCTCAGAAGACGGAGACAGATCATATCGGCTCCGAGTTCCTTCCACATTACGGCCCATTCTTCGGGATTTTCGCATCTTCCCGAAAACATCTCTTTCGCCGTTTCGGGGAAATCTGTGATGTCGTCCCAAACTTCTCCCGCAATCATCGGCCTTAATTTATTGGAATTCTCGAAAGAGAGGAAAGGCATCCCTTTGGATCCTCCTGCAATATAGTCTCCTTTACCGAGGGCGACCTGCAGTGTCTCTCCTTTGTATTTCTCTGCAACATCCGGAATGTCTGTCATCGTAATCACCTCAAAGCAGCGGAGGCATGGTCAGTGCGGGGTGGTCTACCTGCGCCATCCACGCCATGAGTCCTTCCGCATCGTCCGTAATCGTTTCATCGGCAATTTTGTCCATGAGATTCGGCATACCGATCTCTTCGCATTTTCTGCGGAACTGTTCTCCGATGGATTCTTTCAGATGCTTCGGCATCCATGCTATCCTTGCGATTCCGCCTTCTGCGGAAATGAACTTGTCACTTGTGATGTATTTTCTTCCGATTCCCATGAATCCGGGAGTCTGACGTCCTCCGCCGATACTTCCGGCGAGGGTGGAGAATTTCATACCGACCGGCGTCATGCCGGGAAAGTCTCTGTCCACGAGAACGACTGCCTGCATATCCACGGTCATTGCAGCGATTACTTCGAAACATCCGCAGGATGTCATCGGGGAATCCATCAGACTGTACATACAGATCCTTTCGATGTTTCCGTTCGATGCAGAGGAAATCATATCGTTGATTCCTTTGAATTCTCCTTTCTCTATGTCGATTGCATCCTCTTTCTTCAGAGGCTGGTTGGGTCCGTTGGGTGAGATTTCATGTCCCGCTTTTGCGTCAAGCCAGTTGATTGCACCGCATAATCCTATTCTTTCGGGAGACACTATGCAGATGTGTGCGGGAGCGAAGGACTGACACATGGTGCACGTATAGAATTCGTCAACCAAATCGTCTTTGAGTCCTTTCATCCTTTCGTCTCTTCTGTCGTATGCTGCTTTGGCTTCAGGCATACGTCTGTGAATTTCATCTTCGTCGGTGATGACTGTAGCCTGAACCCTTGTCGCGATTCCGCCGAATTCTTCTTTCACTTTGTGAACGAGAATTCTTCCCAAATCAATCAGTTTGAATCCCGCTTCTTTCGCTTTGTTGCTGATTCTGACCCAATCGGAATCTCTCTGTCCGGCGTGCCATACGCCGCTTGCGAAGTTGATCGAACTGTGGAATCTTCTTTCGATGACAGGTTCGAGATCGTCATGCATATCTTTTCCGTAGACTTCGACGATCATCGCAAGAGGAATAACCGATCCCTGCTCAAACTCATCGATTTCTTTACCGATCATTTTCACGGAACCGTCTTCGATTTCGTCTTCGTTTTTGGAAAGAAGTACTTCGAATGCGGTGCTTCTTGTTCCTCCGGCCTCAACATATGTGTCGGGTTTTCTGATCAATTCGCCTTCGAAGGAAGGACCGTAGGGTACTGCGAGTTCGATAGGTTCGACATTAATCACAATGCCTCTCTCTTCGATACCTGTCTGCACTGCATTCGTGTGATCTTTACAGACTTTCACCGCACCCGGAATCTCCGGAAGGTTCTGATCTGTGACAATGCAAGCACTGTGTTTCAGTGCGGCGAATGCGAATGCCGCATCCAATGAACATAACGGGCCTGTCTGTATAACGAAGACTTTCGGACGTTTTTTCAGATATTCCGAAAGTTTTGCGGAATCTCCTCCGGCTACGTTACCGAATGTAAGTGCCGCTCTTACCGCAAAATTCAATGCGTGAACGGTACCCGTGAACGAACCGACGGGATAGAGCATCCTGTCCAATCCCATTTCGATACCCTGTCTTTCGATCAGTGCGGGATAGTCTCCCGAAGCGATTGCAACCATTCCTTTTGCCTGAACTCCTCTTACCATTGCGGTGACATCTTCTCCGCTTGCGTGTCCTCCGAGGAAAACAACGGCTCCGGGGATGGTTTCGTCCACAAAAGGCAGACCCAGCGCTCTGAGAACACGGTCGGGAATGAATCCCCTTCCTTTTCCGTTGAGGTATGCCAATGCTTCGATGATTTCTGCGGCGTACATTACGTTCTCGCCTGCGGTCATTCCGTCTTCAATCGAAGATGATCCCGCAACGGGAAGAGAATCGATCAGTTCTTTTGCGGTTCCCAACGTAAGAGATTCGATGCCTTTCCATGCGAATATCGCCGGCAATCCGTATCCCGTCTCGGGAAATACAAGTTCGGTATCCGCACCGTGTGCGGATATCGCATTATCAAGCAATTCGTCTGCAATTTTCACCGCAGCGTCCGAACCTTCCGCGGCCATCGAGAGCAGACGGGGTACGTCGATCTCGTGGTACGTACTGAGCGCGCGGTCGAGTAATTCATCGTTTTCGATGCCGTATATCGATTTGATTTCGTTGCGGTCCATGTATAATCAACCTCAGAATTCCGTGAACTCCGTGAGTTCGAATATTCCGTTCATTTTGTCCAATGCCGCGGGAAGTTCTTCTTTCATCCTCGCCACTGTGTAGTCGCTGCAGCTGAAATCGGCAACCAATTCGAGTATTGTCGTGTGGTAGCAGATTTTGATTCTGCTGAAAACAGAGATAAGATTGACATTCGTAGCCGCAATCCAATCCAATACCTGTGTTGTGGCTCCGGGACAGTCGGGAATTTCAATAACCATTTTCACAAGTTTTGTTTCGTCTTTGAAGAATGTAACGGAAACAATCCATGAGGAAATATCCGCGACAATGAGAACGTGCTTTCCGTCGATGTTTTTCAGAATGTCTCCGTACTCGGGTGCGAGGTCGTATGCTCCTCCTTCGAAGACTACCGGGGGTGCACGTTTCACTTCGTTCTTCTGTTTCGAGGGTTCTGTACGGAAGACGCGTCCGATATCGGCGGGAATGACTTCGATGTGGTCGATCAGAGACACGGAAGGATCGTTCTTCGCTTTGAGTTCGTCGAATGTTTCGGTAAGGATATCCATCTCACCGACGAAACTGAGGTCTGCGAGTACTTTCCATACAATGGTGGTGTCTGAAATTCCGTCCAGTGAAATGGAATTCAGAATGTTGATACTCCTGTCTGCGAGGAATCTCGCACTCTGAGCACTCGCCCCGGGTACATCCTGCATGTACACCGTTATGTTGGTGAGTGTGCGGTAGTTCTCCTGCGGGAACATCGAAAGCAAGAGTTCGTATTTCTTCGGACCCTTGTCTACATATTCAAAGAGCGTGCTGTAGACAAATCCGCCCTCTACGATTCCCATCATGTCCGACATTCTGTCGTTGAGTATGATCTTGGTTCCGTCGACTTTTGAAAATTCCCAGTTCTTCATGAGGACCCTCTCACGGTAATATGAGAAGGCAACACGTCACCTCATATATCTTTTCGCGTGATATTTTTGGGTGAGGCGAAGGGACGCGTCCAGAGAGGGTGTTCTTCGTCGGCATATTCCGTTTCTCTGATGAGGTTGGCGAGACCGTCGTCGGAGTCGATTATTTTGTTGATTTCATCGGGAATTTTTCCGAATCTCATCTCATTTCCGGACATATGCAATGCGTTTTCAATCAGTTCGGACGCTTCGCGTAACTTCGTTTCCGCTTCCTTCAGCGAAGCGAGTCTTTCTTCGGGTGTCATTTCTTTTTCCTCCCGAACGTGTACCTTCCGGGAACACGGTTCGCCGTACCGACGGTGTACGGACATTTGGTGCATTTTCTGTAAACTTCGATTTCCCCGCCGTCGAGAGTTTTGTTCATAACCGATTTCAGAATCTCTCCGCACACGGGACATTCCGACGGGGGATTTCCTTCCGCGGAGTTGTATGAAATGGAAAGTTCCAGCAGACCTTTTTCGAGTGCGATTCTTCTGATCCTCGCACCGCTTATACGGTAGTCTCCTCCGTTCTTGTTCAGTTCGTACAGAACAAGTTCCGTCATCTCACGCTGGGACCTCACCTGGGGATGTCTGTACATGACCGAGAATACGGCCTCAGCGACCTTCCCGTCGTCCGGTATGCTGTAGGTCATCGTTATCCGTATGTTCCTGCGGATATATTTTCCAATCGTTATTTTTGATGCCGTGTTTTCTGGGTATCGGACTTTCCCGAAAACGACCGTATGTCTTTTTAACAGGAAGTGCAATCGGCGGTTATACGCGAGAGTAGCCGAGTCGGACAAAGGCGCGGGACTTAAGATCCCGTCCTGTAGAGGTTCGAGGGTTCGAATCCCTTCTCTCGCACCACATCCTATTCTCATAAAACGATGTAAATTTCCGAAATCTGTTACGGAATTCAACCGATATACGGAATATACATCCTAAAATTTCATATCTGACTAAGAGTTCGGAGTCTTCACAAGGTGTATCGAATGAACAACGCATTCAAGATTCAGCTCCTGGAAACTACCGCTGCACTGATCACGGCCGCATTCGGTCTTGTCGCAGCATTGGCATGGAACGAGACAATCAAATCGGTTATCGCTATCTGCTTCTCATCGGACAGTACAGTCTGGGGTAACCTGATTTACGCAGTCATTGTCACAGTCATCGCTGTTGCAGCAACAATGCTCATCGCACGTGCTATCGGAAAGCTCAAGGCAGTTGAGGAGAAGAAGCACCCTTCAGAGGAGAAGAAGGAAGAGTGATTTCTTCCTCCGAAACCTTTTAACATCCTTTTACGGACGGTCTTCGGACCGTCCGTGCATATTATCGTTGATTTTGCCGTGTCTGACACCTGTTTCGGGTGAATTATATAAGGTGCCATCACTTCACTTGA
>CAZDCU010000032.1:0-14897 GCA_964504055.1 uncultured Methanomassiliicoccales archaeon | reverse complement strand
CCAACATACTGAGGTTAAGTGACTTTCCGAAACGGTGCGGTCTTGTAATCGAATACACACCTAAGTCATTCAGGCTCAGTATCTGTCCTATCAGCATACTTTTGTCTATGTAATAGTAATTTTCACGCACGGTTCTAAAATCCTGAACACCGACAGGAAGTTGTTTCATGAATTTAAGAAGTTGATGATTTCTTTATAAAATTCACTCAAAAAATGAACTTTTGCGACAAAAAACTGCCGTTTTAAGAACGTCCGAAAAGAGAACGCTGAATCATGTAGTCGGATACTCTCTTTGCAGGGTCGGGTGCACCCATTTCATGATTGACGTATTCGGGAGATATTCTTTCGACGAAATCCACTATCTCCGAATTTGTAAACGGTCTGTGCTGATCTATACTGCAGATGTACGAATATGCAGCGGAATAGCGTTTCATATGACCCAATTCACGGAATCCTTCCGGCGGTACATGTGATTCCAAAACGGATTTCGATGTATTATTATGGAGATGCATCGCGCGGATTCTGTCAATCATATCCTTCGGATAGGAATCGATTACTTTGTTGAGAAGTTCTATCGAACCTTCTTCGTCGTAAGATCCGCCTGCGGATAACAGCAAATGTCCCGTATCGAGACAGATACACCAATTATCGAATTCGAGATGATTTTCAAGGAATCTGTATCCCGATGAATCGGTCATTCTCATTCCGGGCCACCAGAGATTTTCCAGTGCCAACGGGAAAGGCATCTCTCCTCCGAGTGATGAAGATACTTCGTTCAGAATCTCGGCAAGAACTGTAAGAACCTCGGAATCCGTTTCGGAATATTTTCTTTCCATAAGTTCGTCGAAATTCGCACTGCATGCATGAAATACACCGTAGGGAGGATGCAGTTCATCTGCGATATGAATCATCTTCACGATATTGTTTACAATTTCCTTTCTGTCGGCACCGTAGTACATGAAGGGAATGCTTCCTTCATCTACATCGGATGAGACTATTCTCTTTCCGGACCAAATACCGTACCAATCGGTGGAATAAGGTAAGTGTACGGATACTGTTCCGTCGGCGAATGCCGACGGAACGGGTCCGTACCCCGTAAGAAGTTCGACTCCGTCTTCGGACGGAATCATCGATGCGATACTGAAATCTTCAGCGTAAACCGAATCGCAGATCAGATGTCTCATCAGAACAGCTCGAAAGCCGCAGTAAGTGCAGCCATCATTGCGATATGTTTCTCGTTTCCGCTTCCGACGATCAATACGTCTTTGTCAGTCATACCCGTAGCGCGGACATTCTTCGCGATTTCGGGGCGTTCCTCGTCGATATTCCAATCAGGAGGAATGATGAGCTTACCGTCACGTATCACGACCGTGGTACATCCGGTGGCTCCGACCCTGATTCCCGCATCTCTCTGCTGCATTCCGTTTTGGATTTTATCCGCAACACCGAGCACGAGGATGGACTGACTGTACTCTCCGACAACGGAATCTCCGAGGCTGACATCGACAACCCTGATGGGAATTTCCTCGAGGAATCCCAGTCCGGCACGTGTTATCGTGATTCCGGTCTGTTTGATCTGTATCATGTCCCACTCGCGGAGTGTTTCGATGATACGTCTCATACTTCCCTCTCCGACACCGATCTCATCGGCGAGCTTCTTCCTTCCCATGCGTTTTCCGCTTGACAGGGTGTAAAGCGCCCAATAGACGTTGGCGTCGGTGAAACGGAACATCGGTCCGTACTGGGGTGTCTCGATTATCTTCATCAGAATGTCCTGACCTTTCCGTTGATGATAAGGTCTGTAACCTTGTCGACGTTGTCGAGCCAATCGTAAGCGATGGATTCCGCTTCCTGTTTCCACTGAGCGAGTTTCTTGTCCTCGGTAGCGGATACCAACTGTACGTTACAGTTGAGAGGCTCCGAAACGGGCTTTCCGATCTGCGAGAGAATCCTTACCCTTACTTCGACTTCGGGCGAAACTTTCTGCGCAACATCTTCCGCGATGAGCTTCGACATGACGTTGTAAATCTTTCCGATGTGTGTGATAGGGTTCTTTCCCGATGTTGCTTCCATGGACATGGGCCTGTAAGGTGTGATCAGACCGTTGCATCTGTTACCCCTTCCGACGGAACCGTCGTCACCCATTTCCTGTGAAAGACCGGTACATGTGAGGTAGAGAACTCCTCTGTCGTAGTCGTCACCGGTGTTGATCTCGAGTTTGAAGTTGATCTTCTCGTCGCCGATAACATCCAATGCGTGCTCGTTGACTTTGTCGTACATCTGCTCGATTGCGGATTTGTAGTGATCCAAATCGTCGATGTATTTGTCGACCATTGCGCAGGCAACTGTCATGGTGATGTCGTTTCCGACCCTTGATGCCATGACTTTTACATCCTGTCCTGTCTCGGGGAGGATGTCTTTCATCTTTCCGTTGATGTATTCTTCTGTCGTAAGAACAAGACGGTCTGTGATTGAGTAGGGTGCGTAACCGACACCGAATGAGGTATCGTTTGCGAGAACCTTGGATGATTTGTAAACGCCTCTCAGATCGTCCGATCCCTGTCCGAGCCTTGCATCGAGAACAACCTCGGAATCGACATCGAGGTTGGGGAACGTCTTTTTGAGATAGTTCCTTGCCGCTGCGAGTGCAACAGGTTTGCAGGGAAGCGAGCGCATTTCTTTACTCTTCGGGTCTGTGATGTTTGTAGTCGCACGTCCTACGAGAAGGATGTACGACGGGTCGACGATGTTTCCTCCGCCGAACTTGGGGTTTGCCTGTCCTGCGGCGATCTGTGTTTCATCGGTGTTGTGGTGAAGGACTGTTCCGAACTCCTTCTTGTACATTTTACAGAGGGCTTTGCTGACTTCCTCGGCCAATGCATCTGCGACGGAATCGGGGTGTCCGATACCTTTCCTCTCGACAAGTTCGATCTTTCTCATGGGCACGGGCACTTCGCTGATGCCCTCGACATAGATGTTCTTGTTTGCCATAACTTTGAACTCCCTTAGGGATAATTATGAATTCGATATTCTCATCCTATATAATAAAGAGTGACATTAATATTCTTATACGAATAATAAGATATCAGTGCCATGAGGTTCCCGCAGGTCACTGAAATCCGCAAAATGAGGAAGACTTTGGATATCACTCAGTCGAGACTGTCTGCGGAATCGGGCGTGAGTCAGAGTACGATTGCGAAGATCGAGAAAGGGTCGATTTCCGCGAGTTACGCTACAGTTGTGAAACTCTTTGAGACTCTTGACAAAATCGGCAATGATGACAAAAGAGGACTGCTTGCGAAGGATGTGTCTTCGAAAGACGTAATTACGATTCAGAGCAACACGACCGTACACGATGCCTCGGAACTTATGAAATCAACGGGATATTCTCAGTTACCTGTTCTGAAAGGAGATACTCCCGTCGGAAGTATCTCGGAAAGAATGATTTCGAAGCTTATTCTGAAAGGAACGACAATGAATGAACTGGCTAATATGCCAGTGTGCAGGATTATGAGCGATTCCTATCCTGTAGTTCCGGAGAATATTCCTATGACTACGGTTACGAAGATTATGACCGACTGTGACGCAGTGTTGGTTCACAAGAACGGAAAGATTGTCGGAATGATCACAAATGCGGATCTTCTGAAATTAATCTGACACCGTTCTTTGTTATTTCGTAGATGTCCTGATCCTTCGGGACGTAAGTCTTTTCGAAATACGTTTTAGCTTCCGTTTCCGCATCCGCTCCGTCTCCGTAGCGGTTGCTGATGTGGACGATCATGAGATTGCGAACTCCGGCGCTTTTTGCCATCTCGGCAACACCTCTCACAGTGGAATGGAAATGTGCTTTGGCAAGTTCGGAATCGTCATCGAGATATGTTCCTTCGTGAATGAGAACGTCTACGCCTTTCACCGCTTCTGTGACGGAATCGCACAGTAATGTATCTCCGGGATATGCCATTGACAATCCCGGTCTGGCACTGCCGATTATCATATCGGGAGTGATACCTCTTACGGTCTCTCCTCTCTGTATCGCAGCGAAGTCTGGACCCGGTTTAAGACCGAGCTTTTCCGCCTTTTCCCTGTTGAACGCACCGGGGCGGTCGTGTTCTCTGTAAACGTAACCGATTGAGGGACAGTTGTGTTCCGTGCCGAATGCGGTTACGGAAAAACCGTCAAAATCTACGGTATCTCCGGGTTTTACTTCTTTGATAATCAATTCGAATTCCAATTCGCCTTCGCATGCGTCAAGCATGGAATTTACCGTAAACTCTATTCCTTCCGGTCCGAATAAAGAAACAGGCTCGGTCCTTCCGGAAAGGCCCATAGTCATCAGCAGACCGGGAAGACCCAGTATGTGGTCTCCGTGCATATGGGTGATGAATATTCTGTCCACTCTCATAAATGAGAATTTCGATATCATCAGCTGACGTTGGGAGCCTTCGCCGCAGTCGAACAGTGAAAGAGATCTCCCCTGTTTAACGGCTATGCAGGGCAGCGACCTGTCCCTTGACGGGACAGAAGCACCTGTCCCTGCGAATAGGATCTCGAACATGTGAACAGATCATCCGAGGTAGTCGGGGATGTCGTCCTTCGTTTCCTTCTTGAGGATCTTGTAGTGCTCTTTGCAGAGGTGAATGCTTTTCGCATCCGGATTCTTAAGGGAAAGAGATGTCTCGCTGACTTTCTTGATGTTGATGGATCTCTCTGCGGTTTTGTCGCATCCTTCTACGTCGCAGACGTCCACTTTAGTTACATGTGACATACCACGACTATCGCACATCGATGATATTAATTTAGGGACATTTTTCTTCAATATTACGGTGCGTTCCCGCCTCCGGCGGAGAACGCACTTCCGTATCGATGATACATACTTACTAAACTTAAGATTTGAAATCTGGCACTTATGTAAGTCGTTTGACTGAAGTATGTCATCGGCACCCTTCCTCTCAAAAGCAATAATATATCCGTCCCCCTATCTGCAGAATATGGTCAAAGTATCCCCGTCCATGCTCTCGGCAGATTTCTCCAGATTCGGCGAAGAAGTGGAGAGAGTCGACAGAGCGGGTGCGGATTGGATACACCTCGACGTTATGGACGGAATGTTCGTTCCGAACATCACAATCGGAGCTCCTATCGTAAAAGCCGTAAGAAAGAACAGTAAACTTCCGTTCGATGTTCATCTTATGATTCAGGATCCGATCCGCTACGTCGACGATTTCGTGAAAGCGGGTGCTGATTATCTCACTGTTCACACGGAAGCCGAAGGAGATATTGCCGGAGCAATCAAAAAGATCCGCGACTGCGGTGTGAAACCCGGAATCTCACTCAACCCCGGAACACCCGTCGAGGACATCGTGAAATATCTCGACGATGTGGATCTGATTCTTGTAATGACGGTACAGCCCGGATTCGGAGGACAGGCCTTCCGTGAAAACGGAATCCCGAAGATAGAATTCCTCAGAGATTATGCAAAAGAACACAATCTTCACTACGACATCTCCGTAGACGGAGGAATCAACCGCGAAACCGGAAAGAGATGCGCGGATGCAGGTGCTACAGTACTCGCAGCAGGTTCGTATCTCTTCAAAAAACAGGATATGTCTGAAGAAATCGCACTTTGGCATACTTTCTGAGGTGTGATTATGGGTGTAAATCTCTCGGGTCTCACTGAACCGGCACAGATTGAACTGAGCGAACTCAACGGCAAACGTGTTGCGATAGATGCTTACAACACAATCTATCAGTTTTTATCGATTATAAGACAGCCTGACGGCTATCCGTTAGAGGATAGAAAAGGAAGAGTTACTTCGCATCTTTCCGGATTACTGTACAGGACTGCGAACCTGATTGAAGCGGGAATAGAGCCTTCGTTTATCTTCGACGGAAAACCCAACGAACTCAAGGCGGGAACTCTTTCCGAACGCAGAGAAAGAAGAGAAAAAGCCGAGAAGGAATGGGAAGAGGCTGTGAGAGAAGGAGACACGAAGAAAGCGTTCTCCAAAGCACAGCAGACTTCGAGAATGACACCTGAAATTCTGGAATCGTCGAAAGAACTTTTGGGATATCTCGGATTACCTGTGGTTCTCGCATACAGCGACGGAGAGGCACAGGGAGCATACATGTGTGCGAAAGGGGATGTTTATGCATCCGCATCGCAGGATTTCGATTCATTGTTATTCGGTGCGCCTACGCTTGTGAGAAACATGACAATCACAGGCAGGAGAAAAGTTCCCGGAAAGGACATTTACAGAGACGTGAAAACGGAAATTATCGACTCAGAACAGTTCCTTGCCGCATTGGATATCAGCAGAGAACAGTTGGTCGACATGTGTATCCTTATGGGTACGGATTTCAATGCGGGAATCTCGGGAATAGGTCCGAAGAAAGGTCTCAAGTTAATCAGAGATTACGGAGACATCGAAGGTGCTCTGGAACATTTGGGAAAAGAAATCCCGGAATACCAACAGGTGAGAGATATCTTCCTGAAAGGAACATACTCCGACAGTTACGATTTATCCCCTAAAGAAATCGACAGAGAAGCCGTGATCGAATTCCTCACAGACCACGACTTCTCGAAAGAACGTGTGTCGTCCGCACTGAACAAGATCGAGAGTGCCAGGAAGGCCAATAAGGCCAAGAGGCAGCAGAAATCTCTCGATGCATGGTTTTAAGCGGATTTCATCAGATCGTCGACCATTTTCGGTGTTAAATCTACGAGATTCAGTTCTTTCATTTCGTCGATTGTGACCAATCTGTACTCAGTGTTTTCGTAATTGAGCACAGGCGTCTTTCCGGATGCATCGAACATGAACGGGTAGACTTCCCAGATGATGTTTCCTTCTCTGACATATACGGGCTTGAGAGAAGCTTTCGGCTCACCGACATCGATTCCCGTTTCCTCTTTGATTTCTCTTTTTGCGGTGGTGAGAATGTCTTCGCCTTCTTCTTTCTTACCGGAAACAAGAGACCAACGTCCGGGATATGATCTTGATGTGTCAGGACGGTGAAGCATCAGAATTTTTCCGTCGATGAGAACGACGGATGATGCAGTAGTTTTCATGATAACGTCATGAAGTTCCACTGTTCCCGAGTCTGCATCGATTGTTACTTTATCTCCGTCGGAGATGAGAGTAACATCGATACCGTCGACCATCGGAATCGATGAAATTACGGCACCTGTCGCGACAATTGTTTCGGCAGATTGGTTGATTACGGCTGCGGGTGCTTTGCCGTGGGCTTTGAGATCGTACATTACGAAAGATCCTACGGTACTTCCCTTTCCTCTCGGGAAAACAACAACTTTTCCCGCAAGATTTCCTCCGCGGCCTACTTTCACTTCGCCCGTGGAAGCTTCCACTCCGCCGAGGAAACTCAGCGGTTCGTCGATTTTCAGAACAGTACCTTCCGCTTTTCCTCTGCAGATCGAACGTCCTTTGAAAATCATTCTATCACCTTCAGCAGCTGTGCGATATCTTCGCACATAACCTTCTGTGAACATAATGTAGGAAGATAATTACCTGCCTTGCACGAGTTTGTACCTGTCCTGGAGAATGTTCCTTCGATAGGCGAAACAACCATACATGTGTCTGCAAGAACGGGGCCGAACTCTTCCATGATTTTTACGTCTTCGGGGCATCTGGCTCTTACCGCTTCCGAGGTGCAGAACCATATCTCTACGTCAGATCTTTTCTTCTTTTTGCCCTTGAGTAAAGATGCGATTTCATGCATTTCCTTCTCGGTGAGATGGGGACATCCTATCGCAATCAGCTGAATATCATCGGTTGTGTTCATCTTCTCGCGGGCATCTTTGAGTTCTTTCTCTCCGATGTGAATTACTTCCAAATCGGAGACATCGAAATCTTTCGCTTCGGGCGTTACACCTTCTACGTGGAACATCGCAACGGCGCCTGCGGCTGCCATGGCAGCCGCCATGGTCTTACCTTCTTCCATTCCGGGTTTTATTCCTCTGTAATAAGGAATACCTCCTCCGATAGCGGAACCGACTGCCTGTCCCAAGAGAGAATGAGAGAACAGTGTATTCGGAATATCCGCGTCGATAACAACGGTAGGTGCTCTGTTTTCTTTGATATGTAGCCCATAACATGCAGTTTTACCTAAAATAGCGGCTGCAAGTGCACCCGGACCTCCTTCTCTGTTTGTCCTCGCTCCTATGAATGAATTCACATATGATAATGCTGAAGATTCCGCCCATGCGACATGATTTCCCAACTTAGGAACATTCACTCCGTCGTACGGAGTACAGGAACACGTTGTTCTGATGCCCATCGCACCGTATAAATCGATAATACGCTGCTGTTTTTCGGCAAAGGCTTCGGAAATGTGCATTTCCTTCCATCTTTTCCTGTCCATTCCCACAGGATTCAGTGTGGAAGGTACCCTAACCTTCGCACCGCCTTTTACCATATCTTCGAGATAAAGCAGTCCCCCGTCGCCGATAGTCTTGTAAGACGCACCCGAAAGATGTGCGGATGTGATATCAACAAGACCGTCCGCACCGTATATCTTTCCAAGTGCCACGATCAGTTCCATGGCCTTCTGGGCACCCTCTCCGTTTTCACCGTCGAGGATTGCCTGCTCCTCTCTCGTAAGATCCATACTGCCGCGAACACGTTACATATAGATAGTGTTGATGTTCAGCGTCTTCCGTTGTGAATGTCTTCGTAGGCTTCCACAGTGTTACGCATCTCGTCCGCGGTGAGTTTTCCCAGGACGTACATGGAATCGAAGGGAGCGTCATCGGAAATGAGCGTAATGCCGGGATTGATGCAATTGTTTCTTTCGTAGAAATCCTGACGCCTGACTCTCATCTCGTAATCTTCCGCATCTTTGTCTTTGGGTTCCACGACAAGGAATACTCTGCTGTCGGAATGTGCTTCTCTTATGCAGTTGATTAATTTGGAACCGTAGCCTTTACAGCGGACCTGCGGTACAGTCGCCATATAGACCCAGAATGTACAGCCGTTTAACGTAAAGGTGTACGTAAAGCCGATGAATTCTCCGTCATCACGGTATTCTGTAAGTCTTCCGCCTCTTCCGAACGTTCTTTTGATGTTTTCTTCCGGGACTTTCTCAATCTCCGAAAATGATGAAGAATATAATTCGGAGATCTCCGGCGTGAATTCGGTAACGACGTTGGAAGTCAGCATGCGGAAGAGTATGTTCGGTAAGTAGATAATATCATATCATCGGAGAAAACTGTGTACGGGGGCTTCCGCCCCCGTACGGTTAAAGATATTGCACATTCACTGGTCGGTCCACTCGATGTTCCTGAGACAGAACGGGAGTTTGTTTTTCTTCTCCCTGTGGAATGCGACGCAGTCGCGGCACTTCCCGTGTCTGGGGCAGTTCGCGTTGGGGCATGTGCATGATTCCTCTATGCCGTTGTATCCGCACATATTTCTGATATTGCGGACTGACGGTTTAATGATTACAGTTCGGTTACTATCTCATCCAAAGATTTTCTCTTTGAATGCATCGGGCCGGGTTTTGCATCTTCCGCGGGATATCCTACGGGAAGGAGGTGTTTGATTTCGATTCCTTCAGGTATGTCGAATTCCTTTGCGATGTCTTTCGGTTCGAAATAACCGACCCAACAGGATCCGAGACCCAGTGCCTGTGCCTGAAGCATCATGTGATCCGTTACAATCGAGGTGTCAATGTATGAGTAATCCTTTCCGCTGAAGGGGCTGGTACAGCATTCGTCGAAAACGGCACCGATCATGAAAACAAGAGGTGCATCGAATGTCATATCCGTAATCTTTCTGATACGTGCAAGAGCGTCTTTGCTTTTGAGAACGTATATTCTGAACGGCTGGGTATCTCTTGCCGTGGGTGCGACCCTTGCGGCTTCCAGAATCATTTTGATCTTCTCATCTTCGACGGGTCTGTCACTGTATTTTCTCACAGAATATCTCTGTCTGATTAATTCCGAAAAATCGGTTCCGCACATGACACTGCGTACACACTCAAAGATGATAATCTCTTCCCGTTTTGAAAACATGAACAGCTGTTTACAAGGTCTACATTCAGTGGATTCGTAGAATGTATTATATCCCAGATGTTACGATACTCGTAAAAATGGAGCCGAGGTATCGAGGCGACTGTAGGAAGAACGAGTGAAGTAATGCTGTTTATCCGAACTGTTGGAGGGTAATTTTTCGATAACAGCATTTTGAACTCGCAAAATGGGTGTATTTCGTCCTACGGTTACGATATCCGAACGGAAACTGTGAATTCGATATTCGCAACCGTTGTATTCGGCATTTGAAGATCCGAGTCGCAGACAGGGTCGCCCCATAGAAAAAAGGAGGGACTGAATGAAGAAAACGAAGATGACTGTGTTTATGGTAATCGGCGCATTTCTGATAGTCGTAGCGGCAGGTTTCGGTTTCGCAGGCGACATTATGTTCTGTACACTCCTCTGCATTATTGCATTCTGCTGTTTACTTAAGGTGGAAAACATCAGAACAAGCAGAGAGTACAAGCCCTCAAAGAAAGACGACGAAACGTCGTGATTTTACATTCGGCGTTTGTGCTTTGATTTACTGTTTGTCGATTCGCAGTTTACCGTGTACTTACAGCCGCGCGGACCGAAGTTACTGCAGCCGTAGAATCTGCTGCCGTTCCGGTTTGTCCTCAGAACCATATCTCCTCCGCACCACGGACAGGTCATTCTGACCTTTTTGGTACGTACAGCAACAGGCAGGAATAATTCTTTAAAGAAAACAGACTGCCGACCGCTTTTCGATACAATATATGCACTTTCCTTTGCTCTTGTCATTGCTACATAGAACAATCTGCGTTCCTCGTCAATCTGACTGTTTTCCCCGCCGAGGAGCATCTGAATGATTGCAGGCTCCTCTCTGACACTTGGGAATCCGTATCTTCCTGTCGTATTGTTGAGGGAAAAGACAACATCCGCCTGCAGACCTTTTGATGAATGGATTGTCATGAACTTCATATCCAGGTCGGGACGCCCACTGTAGACGATTTTCTTGGAATTGTCTGAGATATTCTGTTTCCATTCGAAACCGTCTCCGTTCAGTATCCTTACATCGTGGTTGTATCTTCCCAAAAACAGCACAGTCTTTCCTTTTTCTACGTAGGCAAGTTTTCTTCCGATTTCCTCACGTATCTGGGAATCGTCTTCACCGACAATCGGAGACACTTTACTGTCTTTACCTCCGACACCGACCATATCCTTGCGGTACTGACGGTCGTTTTTCTGAATGAATTTACTGCTCATTTTCAGTAATTCTCCGGAAAAACGGTATGTTCTCTCAATCTTGCATACAACGGACGGGCCCCAGTATTTCTCGAAATTGAGAATATACGATACATCGCATCCGTTGAAACGGTAGATACTCTGCCAATCGTCGCCGACACAGAACAGATGAAAATCTTCCGAATCTCTGAGAGCTTTCAGAAGATTGTATCTCGAACGTGAAAGATCCTGATACTCATCGACTATCACATATCTGTAATGATGAGTGTATTTTCCTTCTCTGATATATTCTGCAGCGAGATTGAGCATATCTTCGAAATCGATTTCGTTTCTTTCAGCCAATACGTGCTGATATGAATCGTAAATCGGTTTCAGAACAGAAGCGATTCTTCTGAGTGATTTTATTTCCCTGAGATTCTTCGGTATGGGATACACTTCATCCCACGGTTTTCCGAATCCTTTAATCAGAAGTATTGCGGTTGTGAACGTCGATGTGATGAATGATAACATCCTGTTATCCGATCCGAAGGTTTTGTCGAATATTTCTTCAGGGGATTTTTGATTCATACTTACATCATATTCTCTGAGCTTCGATTCGAGACTCTCAATCAGTGTGCCTTCGGAACGTTCGTATGCATACAGTTCAATCAAACGTGTGCCGTATTGTCTGTGGGTTGCTCTCTTCCATTCCATACCTTCCCGGTATTTTTCCGAAGCATCAGGATTCTTATCAATCATGAATTTGGCAACATTGCCTTTTCTGTCGGTTCCGAAATATTCAATGTAGATGTTTGTCCCGTTGATGTGGAAATCCGGATGATACTGACCGTACTTCGAATCGTTTGTATCGACACAGTATGATTCTTCGTATGTGTATTCGATACCGTTTAATGCGAGACAGTTTGCAATGTCAGCTTCTCCGAAGCTCTTTACTTTCTCGCCTTTGTTTGTAATAAGAGGATTCTCATTCAGATAATCTATCAATTCGGAACTGCTGTCGAATGCATCCTCATCTCCGTATGATTCAAGATCGTATCCTATGAATTCATTCAGACCGCGGACGAATCTTGCATCCGTTCTCCTGCGTTTGATTTCGTCTGCGACAAATTCATCCAATTTTAAATTGGAAATTTTCGGTACTTTACCTTCGACGGAAGCGATTATCTTCAGTCCGAGACGGTGGAATGTACTCACATCCATGCGTTTTCCCGTTTCGGCGGAGATTCTTTTCTTCATATCGTCGACGGAAGCGTTGGTGAATGACAGTGCCAGAATCTCTTCGGGAGTTGCTTTTCCCGTTTTAAGAAGATATTTCATTAAACCGACGATGGTTGTTGTTTTGCCTGTTCCCGCACCGGCAATTATCAGTCTTGATTTTACATCATATGCAACGGCGGTGAGTTGCTGTTTATCGAGATCGTAACCTTCGATAGGATTGATACATTCTCCCGCTTCTGTTGCTTCGGTCTGAGCCAAATTATCGTTATGTTTCCTCAGATGTTCGGGATAAATATCGTAAAGATTGGAAAATGCAGTAAAATTGGATTTTAACTGTTTGTCAACAATACCCAATCTGAAGAGAATACTTCTCTTCCTGCGGCGGATGTCTCTGTCGAGTTGTTCATATGTGCTGCATA
Source organism: uncultured Methanomassiliicoccales archaeon (assembly GCA_964504055.1). GTDB lineage: Archaea > Thermoplasmatota > Thermoplasmata > Methanomassiliicoccales > Methanomethylophilaceae > Methanarcanum. Next base: position 2,012 of record CAZDCU010000032.1, on the reverse strand, counting down.
TCTGAACAAAATCACGGGGATCGATAAACTCACGAAGGGCTAAACGTGAAGACAGTTCCGTTACTGCCTGTACGGTGCGGTCGTTGAGTTTACTGTCCTTCTCCTTCATTCTAAGATACTCACTGAGACTGTTCAGCAGCTGAATGGAGTCTTGCGATAATATGATTCGCTGTTTGTCAGAATAAAGGTTGAAAAGAAAAGGGATGAGGGTGTGTTCGGTAACCCGAACACACCTCTGTTTTCTGTTTTAATTCAGCTTACCGTATTCCTCATCGGAAACAGGTTCGCACCATTCATTAGTGGTTTCTTCTCCCGGACATTCCACTGCAATGTGAGAAAACCAACTGTCCTTCGCCGCTCCGTGCCAATGCTTTACATTCGCGGGAATGGTGACAACATCTCCGGGATGGAGTTCACGTGGCTCTTTGCCTTCTTCGACATACCAACCGCGGCCGTCGACACACAGTAAAATCTGTCCTCCGCCGGATTTTGCGTGATGAATGTGCCAGTTATTACGACATCCCGGTTCGAAGGTGACGTTTGCCATGAAAACGGTTTTCTGCGGATCCGTGAGAGGTTTCAGATAGGAATTTCCCGTGAAGAATTTCGCATAAGCCGTATTCGGCTCTCCGAGTCCGAACATACCTCCGCATTTTCCGTCATCGTCGGAATAGACTTCGAGAGCTTTCCTGAAGGCGGCCCATACGTTCGGCCATCCGGCGTAGAATGCGACATGTGTCAGAATACCTGCCATTTCATCCTTTGTGACACCGTTCTCCTTTGCGGAACGGAGATGGTATTCGAAGGAAGAATCAATCATTCCTTTTGCGACGAGTGTCGTGACTGTCAGCATAGAACGGGTTTTCGGACTCAGAATATCGTCCGACCATACTTCTCCGAACAGTACATCGTCATTGATTTCCGCGAATTTCGGTGCGAAATCACCTAATGCATCTCTTCCTGCCGTCTGTTTGATCTTCATACAGGTGCCTCGTTTGATGATGATTATGTTGATTCTCTGTATTCTATAAACGTTTAATGTCCCGGAACAAAGTGAGGACAAAGTGAGGACAAAGTGAGGACAAAGTGAGGACAAACAGGGACGTAACAGGGATGTAGATAGGGTTGTAGAATTGTAGACAGGAAGAGCTAGGATAAAACTAGGATAAAACTAGGATAAAACTAGGACAAAACTAGGATAAAACTAGGATAAAAAAAATCAATCAGTTGTTTTTATTAACACCATCCACGATGAATTCAGCGACGATAACATGGATGATAAACTCAAACTTTCTCAGGAAGACTTGTCGGATGAAGATTACAGGCAATTAGTAACGGAGTTTCTCATCAATACCTGTAAGATTGCTTCACCGTCAGAAGAATTGGTAAATCTTGCTGTGATTGCCTTTACAACCCCTGAATATGCCAACGAGACTAAAACAGACAATTTAGGAAAATTGAGTTTCTATGGGCATGCAGCAACAAAACAAGTTATTTGTGAATGTCTGTACTCAGAATACAAATTATCTGAAGGATACATGACTGCTGTTGCAGAACATCTATGGCACATTGATGTTTTTCCCGAATGTGTTTATCGTGCAGGAATCAAATTTATTTATTTACTAAGAATAAACAACGGCGTAAGAAAGAATGCTGTTGATGAAGTTGAAACAATGCTTTTGAGAGCTTGTAAGAGTTTTGATGCTTTAATCGGCGCATTATATAGAACCAAACACTTCGAAGAAGCCAAAAAGCTTGTTATTGCTAGTGTTAAACAAGAAATGAAATATTGTATCGAATGTATAACGAATACAGAACCAGACACCTACCTTATGACTATCAGTCAACGTAGTGAAAAAATAAAAAATGCATTCTTAGAACGTTTTTACGAATCTAATAAGTGCGATTGAACGTTCTCTGATTAATATAAAAAAAATCCTATAAATGCGGATACACCGAGTTCACGAAGAAAGAGTAAGGAAGGAAAATCTTCATTCGGTCTCCTCCCTCTC
>CAZDCU010000031.1:0-15717 GCA_964504055.1 uncultured Methanomassiliicoccales archaeon | reverse complement strand
GGGGGTACCCCCCCCAGGGGTGGAACCCCGCCTATAGGGGTTCAAATCCCCTAGCCCCCACTCAGCGCACTTCCTGCTTCTTTACCCATCCTACGGGATGGGTCAAACTTCTTCTTTATCTTTCGACTCTCGTTCTGTCGGTTTTCTTTATAGATCTTTATCTTTTAACGGGCAGTTTCTGCACACTCTGTAAAAAAATTCAAAAGAGAAAATGAACCGACGGGGCACTTACGCACCCCGTCTGTAAAAAGATCAGTTCTTGAAACTGTGTATCGGAGCGGGAATCCTTCCGCCGCGGTTGACGAATTCATCGCATTTGTATTCGTTAACCTTCATGATCGGAGCCGTTCCGAGTAATCCTCCGAACTCTGCGGATTCTCCTACATCTTTTCCGATTACGGGAATAACTCTCACAGCCGTGGTCTTCTGGTTGACCATACCGATTGCCATCTCATCTGCAATGATTCCGGAGATTGTTTCAGGTGTTGTCTTACCGGGTATCGCAATCATATCCAATCCGACGGAACATACACACGTCATCGCTTCGAGTTTCTCAAGTGAAAGTGAACCGATTGTTGCGGCCTCGATCATACTTGCATCCTCGCTGACGGGGATGAATGCACCGGAAAGACCTCCGACGTAAGACGAAGCCATTACACCGCCTTTCTTGACCTGATCGTTGAGAATCGCCAATGCAGCGGTTGTTCCGGGGGCACCGACTCTTTCGAGACCCATTCCCTGAAGAATGTCCGCAATACTGTCTCCGATAGCGGGTGTGGGTGCAAGTGACAGATCCAGAATTCCGAAGGGTACGTCAAGCCTCTTGGAAGCTTCCTTACCGACGAGCTGTCCCACCCTTGTGACTTTGAATGCAGTTTTCTTTATTGTTTCACACAATTCTTCGAAATTGGAACCTTTGCAGTTTTCAATCGCAGTCTTAACTACACCGGGTCCGCTGACACCGACGTTGATTACCGCATCACCTTCGGTGACACCGTGGAACGCACCTGCCATGAAAGGATTGTCATCGGGAGGGTTGCAGAATACGACAAGTTTTGCACATCCGATGGAATCGTTATCCTTTGTCGCTTCGGCTGTTTTCTTGACGATATCTCCCATAATTCTGACGGCATCCATGTTGATACCGATCTTGGTTGAACCGAGTCCTATGGAACTGCAGACGTTGTTTGTCACAGCCAACGCTTTAGGGATTGACTCCATGAGCGTTCTGTCCGCTTTGGTCATGTTCTTTATCGGAAGTGCCGAGAAACCTCCGATGAAGTTGATTCCGATTTTCGCCGCAGCTTTATCCAATGTTCTTGCAATCGCTACGAAATCATCGGGTGTATCGCATGCCGCACCTCCGATTAACGAAATCGGAGTGACCGAAACTCTCTTGTTGACAATCGGTACGCCGAATTCGAGACCGATTTCGTCACCTACGGAAACAAGATTTTTCGCATAAGTCGTGATTTTTGCGTAGATTTTATCGCAGAGACTGTCTAAATCGGGATCTATACAATCCAGGAGATTGATACCCATAGTGATGGTCCTGACGTCCAGGTTCTCCTGTGAGATCATCTTGTTGGTCTCGAGGACCTCGTTTATGTTGATGACGGACATCGGATCATATCCTGTGCATCATGTCGAAGATCTCTTCGCGTTGGGCTTTGATGACACACTTGACTTCTTCGGCAACGGCATCGAGTCCTTCGGTAAGATCCGTGAAACTTCCCTTGTATTTCGAGGTGTCCACGATCATCATCATGTTGATGTATTCCTGTACCGTGGTCTGTGCGATATCCAGGATGTTGATGTCATTTTCAGAGAAGAAAGTACAGACTTTGGCGATAATACCGACTGTATCTTTTCCCACAAGCGTTACGATTGTTCTTTCCATTGGTCTCAGCTCCGTTATTGCGACGCCTGTATGGCGTACTCGTATGAATCTGCTAATGCTATCAGCGATGCTTCCACAACGTTTTCGGAAACACCGATTGTTGTCCACGTATCCTTTCCGTCGGTGGATTTGATCAATACCCTTACCCAGGATTCGGTACCGCAGTTCTCTTCGATTACACGTACCTTATAATCGGTAAGTCTGACGTTTTTGATGATGTCGGGATAGAATTTGCTCAATGCTTTTCTCAGTGCCCTGTCCAATGCGTTGACAGGACCTTCGCAGTCCGCTGCGGTGTGTTCTATTTCTCCCAATCTGTCGACGATTTTGATACTCGCTTCGGAAATCAACTGAGTCATACCGACTCCGTCGATATTGAGTCTGAATCCGCGTATGTCGAACGGTCTCGATTCTTTGTCGAGTACTCTCTCCACCAAAAGTTTGAGGCTTGCGTCAGCAGCATCGAACTGATATCCCTGAGCTTCCATTTCCTTCACACGGGCGAGTACTCTGCGGAGTCCGTCTTCGTCCACTTCAATCCCCATTTCGGAGAGTTTCTTCTGAATGTTCGACTTTCCTGCCATATCCGACACGATGATGTTTCTGTGGTTTCCGACGGATTCCGGAGGTACGTGTTCGTATGTTGCGGTATTTTTCAGAAGAGCGCTTACATGCATTCCGCCTTTGTGTGTGAATGCCTTGTCTCCGACGTAAGGCATATGTGCAAGATGTCTTGTGTTTGCAAGTTCGGATACGGCATAGCTTAAAGATCTCAGATCGGTGAGATTTACGTCCATTTCGTATCCCATTTTGAATACGAGGTCGGGAATTACGGAACATAAGTTTGCGTTACCGCATCTTTCGCCTATTCCGTTGACGGTACCCTGTATCATAGTCGCACCGTTTTCGACAGCGGAAAGAGAACATGCCACGGCAAGATCCGAATCGTTGTGGCAGTGTATTCCGATTTTCGGGAATATTTTGTATACGGTTCCAGTAACTTTTCCGATGAATGACGGTAAAGATCCTCCGTTTGTATCGCAGAGAACAATCCATTCCGCACCGCTTTCGGCTGCGGTTTTCACAACATCCAATGCGTATTTTTCGTTGGCTCTGTATCCGTCGAAGAAGTGTTCCGCATCGAAGATTACCTTCATTCCGCATTCTTTCAGGTATGCGATACTGTCCCTGATCATACGGAGATTTTCTTCGGTTGTTGTGTTGAGAGCCTCGGTTACATGAAAATCCCATGCTTTTCCGAAGATACATGCCCATTCCGTTTTGGATTCGGCAAGAATTTTCAGACCTTCGTCTTCGGATGCTTTGTGTCCGGGTCTGCAGGTGCTTCCGAATGCTACGAGGGAACTTCTTTTCATTTTCCTTTCGGAAGAGAAGAATTCTCTGTCCTTCGGATTGGATGCAGGCATTCCGCCTTCGATGAAATCCATGCCGAAGCTGTCTAGCAGTCCCGCTATCGATTCTTTATCGCCGAGTGAGAAGGATATTCCCTCGGTCTGTGCGCCGTCACGCAGCGTTGTATCGTAAATGTAGATGCGTTCGGTCATCTTCTTCGCTTTCTCGCATTGAGTATGAATAACAGATCGCTGAGTATTGCCGATGCGGTTTCACTCTTACCTGCACCGCGTCCGGAAACTGTTATCGGTCCCGCTAAATCAGTCTGAATGACCGCTGTGTTCAGTGTTCCCGATATGCTCAGCGGGTGTCCTTTGGGTATAAGTCTCGGAGAAACGTCCAACTTATCTGCTGAAACTTCGCCGATAAGTCTGATGACCATGTCGTGGTCTCTCGCAAGCGCTATCGCACCGTCTGTGATGGTATCGATACCGTTGATTGAGACATCTTTGATTGTTACGTTCCTTCCGAATACCGCATTCGCCAAAATCGTGACTTTACATGCACTGTCGATACCTTTGATATCGTAAGTCGGATCCGCTTCCGCATATCCGAGCTGCTGTGCTTCCTTCAGGGCCTGACCGAAGGGCATTCCGCGGTCCATTCTGCTGAGAATGAAGTTGCATGTACCGTTGAAGATACCGTTGATGGATTTGATTTCCTGACCCGCAAGGGATTCTTTGCAGAGGTTGATTATCGGCATTGCACCGCCGACGGAACCTTCGTATCTCATAATACATCCGTTTTTATCGGCAAGTTCCATAAGTTCGCAGAATTCCAATGCAAGAGGACCTTTGTTCACGGTGATGACATCTTTTCCGTTGTTCAGGGCTTCTCTGATGTTGATCAATCCCTCTCCGCCGTCATCTATGTTGGTGGGAGTGCATTCAACGAGAATGTCGTAATCGCATTTTTTCATGATTTCGGGACCGGTGAGTCCGTTCCTGTCGGAATCTCCGCATCTCTTTTCGGATTTCTTCTTTGCAAGTACGGACTGTATGTCCAAACCGTCATTGTTTACAGCGTAGCTTTTCGAATCCATTACGCCGACGACTTTCACATCATTGAGTATTTTTCCTTTTAAGGAGATTGTCTCAAGAACTCCCTGTCCGACGGTACCGAGACCTGAAAGGAATACCTTCATGCGTCCACCCCTCTGATGTATGTGAGTCCCGCTTTCTTCGCTCTGTCGGAGAAGAACGAATCCAATGCACGGAGATCGTTTTTGGAATGAACCGTTGCCGAAATCATCGCGGTACGGGAATCTTTGCTTCCGCTCGCGGAATATCCTATGTCGACGGATTCGAGATTTATTGTTTTTGAGATTTCGTTGATCATATCGTCGATTTCGGATGCGTTCAGTTTACCTACGAGCATATAATCCATCGAATAATTCTCCACGGCTTCGTCGAGATTGACGATGATAACGTCTCTCGCTTTCCATTCTTTTTTCAGAAGTTCGAGGTTCTCGGGAGTTATGTCGAATATAATGTTGACGAGAATCTTTCCGCTGATGACCTGTTCGCGGTTGTGAACCACACCTATGATGTTTCCGTCGAAGGTCGAAATCGGCTCGAGCGATGCAACGAGCTGTCCGGGGATATCCTTTACGTATACGTCAGCATTAATCTTCATACAGCACATCCTGCGTTGAAGGTCTACGGCAATTATGTATATTAAGAATGTCGCACGCGCACAGGAATAATTTAATGAAAAAATAAGAAGAGAGGGCGTAATCGGCGCCCTCTGAGTTTGTTCATTTCTTCTTCTGGGGCTTCGCTTCCGGCTTTGCTTCGGTTTTGTTCTTCTGCATGTCGGCAGCGTGTCTCTCTTTGGCATGTTTGCCCATTTGAGATCACCGAATGTTGGATGTACGAACGAGTATTTACGCACAACCCTTTTTGTGATTTACCAGTCGGCATCTTCGGTGTTTTCCTGTGTATCTTCGGTGACTTCTTCGAGTTCTACTCCGGGATGGAACGATACCGAATTGTATCCCACTTTCTTGGAAAGAGATACGGAAAGCATACCGAGTTCCAGCCATGCTGCTTCGAATACCGCGATAGGTGTAAGACACGGAACGGAAAGCGAAGCTCTGATGTCGGGATCTACAACCTTGCTCCCTGCGAAACTTACGACATCGTTCATGCTGATTGTCTTCAGTTTTTCGGCGTATTCCTGTACGTGGGGACAGTCGGAGACTATCCTCACATCCATGTCGCCGTCGTCTCTCATGGAGACGGTGACTTTGTTCGTTTTACTGCAGGTTCTCATATGGGCTATTACTGTGTTTGTCATTTCATTCACCAATCGTCTTTGGGTGCTTCGTAGCACGGAATATTGTAAGGTCTGATTTCCACTGTTCTTGTGATGAGTGCATCGCGTTCGGAAGGATTTTCGACAGTGATGTAGTAACATCTCAGGGAACCGTCGGAGTACATATCGTTGTTTACGGCATATCTGTTCCAGCACTCCCTTTTCGGATTTTCCGTCAGTGATTTCTTCATGTTATCGGCTGCGTAGAGAGCGATTATACGCTCTCCTCCGGAGGATCCGACGCATATGAGGTACACCCCTCCTTTTTCGGGCACGTCGGAACCGTCGATGCCGACGGGTCCGGTGTATTCTTTTCCGTCAAATAACGGCATTATTTCATCTCCGGAGGATCGCCGACGGCTCTCGATATGACTTCGATGTAGTTGATGTTCCTGGCTATGCCTGTTTCATCCCAGTCCCCCACACCGCCTTCGACTGCCATTACTGTGTCCGTCTTGGTGGTAACTCTTACGTTGGTTCCGCCTTTCTTTTCCACTTCCTTGATAAGGAATCCTTCGAGACTGCTCCTTGCCGCAGCTATTGCACTGTTGACCTGCGAATAGTATGACGGACCGAGATACGGAACCTCAAGTTTGTACCTGAAGTCGTGTGTCGGTGTGATCATCGCAGACAATGATTCGACAACCTTACTGCAGACGGCTCCGATTGCGTTACCTACATCGTAGTTATCCGGGAACTCGGCGGGTGTACCCAACCTCTGTCCCAGATCCGCCATAAGGAACTTGGAAGGAGCTCCGATACCGACTATCGGGACCGAGATCCTGGGGACCATGGAGAATGCGTCTGTGTCTTTCTTGAAAGAAGCCATTCTTCTTACGAACATGGCAGTTTCCTCGTTTCTCCACTTCGTTCTCATGCTGTCGTCGATTAATTTGTTCAGTATAGCCTGTGCAACGGAAATCCTTGCTTCACCGATCATCATCGTGGCAGCCTGTCTTTCGGTCATACCCGTAACCTCGGCAACCGCATGCACTCCCGCAACAGAACCGTCGCGGTTTCCTGCTTCAAGCACTCCCGAATATACCATCAGGTCTGTAGGAGTCATTGATGCCATCTCAATGACACGTCTGCTCACGAGGGATTTCAGTTCGTCATCAATATCCCACAGACCGTCTGCCGCATTCATGACATCCATACGGTTCATCGCACCCTTTCCGCGCATTCCGTCGACAACGATTTTCTCTCTTTCGGTGAGATCGGAAAGATCCGCGTCTTCTCTCAGGATGTAGTGGTCGAAGATGTTCGTGTGCATAATGTTGGGTATGATTTCAGGGTGACGTTCCGTAAATATGCATAACGGCGTAACTTTCATCGGTCCGAATGTGAAAGTACTGCCGTCGATACTGATTTTTGAATCTCCTCCGAGTGCTATTGTACTCATATCCACGGCTTTTACACGTGTCCTCCATCCTCCGACTTTTGCACCCGTGAACTGAATCTGGGGATATCCGTCTTCCATTACCGCAATATCCGTGGATGTTCCGCCGATATCGACCATAATGAAGTTCTCGTATCCCGAGATGATCTTTCCGCCCATGGAACTTGCCGCGGGACCGGAAAGGATTGTCTGAACAGGGTACAATTTAGCCTGCTCCACGGTCATAACCGAACCGTCGCCCTTGTAGACCATGATGGGTGCGTTGATTCCTTTTTCGCGGAATGTTTTGACAACGTCGTCGAAGAACTTGCTGACAATCGGGATTAATTTACCGTTCAGTACTGCGGTTTCCGCACGGAGACCCACACCGAGTTCCGATGAAAGCTCATGTCCCGCAATTGTCGGGAGGCCGGTGAGTTTTATCGCAAGTTCCTTGACCTTTCTTTCCTGCGAAGCGTTCAGGTTTGCGAAGAGTCCGGAGATTGCAATTGCATCCACGTCCTTTGCGATGTCGTTGATTGCGTTGGTTACTTCTTCCAGAGACATCGAGGCTTTTGCCCTTCCTCTTACGTCGTAGCCTCCCTTTACAAAGACCTGCCTGTCTTCACCGAAGTGAACGGGTTCCATCGGATCCCATCCGATTAAGATCAATCCTACTTTTCCTCCTCTTCCTTCGAGGACTGAGTTTGTGGCGAGTGTTGTGGAAATACTCACTGACACAATCTCGGAAGGGTCGATATCCGTCGATGACAACACTGCATCCACAGAGTTGTAAAGACCTATAGACAAATCATGGTGTGTCGTAGGAGATTTCTTCTTGGCGATTACAGTCATATCGTCCAAATCGACGATGACTGCGTCGGTGAATGTACCTCCGGTATCCACACCCAATCCGTATCTTACAGGTGCGACTTCATCGTTCTGTTCTTTGGCCGGAGGTTCGATAATGCCTTCGTCCTGCGTGAGCTTTCCGATGTATGAAGATACTTTTTCTCTCTTTTTCAGATCGGGGTTGTAACGTGTCGTCTGATAGTAGACGTAGTAGGAGTTTCCCGTCTTTCTGACGTCGAAACATCTCTTGCCTGCCTTCTTCTCGGACGCAATCCAATCGATCACCCATTGGTCGTAATCCTCTCTTTTAACCATGATTTTGAATGTTCGCAATGAATACTTATAATCTTCGACGGCCTGTTATACCACAACAGATAACTTTATAAAGAATTGATGCCACAAGTCTAAAAAATGATTAAAAGTTATACCACAAACGCATATTTTAGGGTAAAAATTGACTGATTTTTGAGATCGGATCCCGGCGTGACTGCACGCGGAAAAAACGTAAAATCTGAGAAAACGGACTGTTTTTGATAATAATCGGAAACCGAGTTTCCGGAGCAAAACCGATGTCTCCGACTGCTGTCAAAGAGATGTAAAAGAAAAGCGCCGAGAGGGAGATTTGAACTCCCGAGGTGATTCACCACGAACTTTCCAGGCTCGCGCCTTACCGGGCTGGGCCATCTCGGCTTCAAAGCGGACAAATGGATACTATATTAAAAGACTTGTGTTCAAATCACGGCATTCCGATGTGCATACGGGTGTCTTTCAGGGTCGGTCTGTCCCTTCTCGAGGCTTCTATGACCTCATGTTTGATGTCTGCAATAACAACCGAAGAATCTCCGTCTGCAATTGCAATTGTATCTCCGTACGGTGTGATGCACCTGCTTTTTCCGAAGAATTTCAGATTCATACAGTCCCCGATGTTGTTTACGAATACCGTATACACAGTGGATTCGACACATCTTGCCGATACCACGTGCTGAAATGCTTTTTCGGATGTGGTCGGAGATGCGGAAATGCATACAATCATGTCCGCACCGTTCACTGCGTAATATTTGACCAATTCCGGGAAGAAAATATCGTAACAGATTATCAGTCCGATCTTAAAACCGCATACTTCGGTCATTACGGGTTTTGTTCCTGCAGTGAAAATTTTGTCTTCGCCGAATACGCCGAAACCCGGAAGATGGATTTTGTCGTATCTTGTGATATTATCAGATATAAAGTAAGAAGAATTGAATACACTGTCTTCGGAAATAAACGGACCTCCGACAATCACCGCTTTGTGTAATCTGCGGGTGTGTGAAAGTATCATTTCGATACACTCATCGAGATTATTCACGGAATCAAAATCTCTGAATGAATAATCCGTGAGAAACATCTCCGGAAACACAAGAAGATCCGCATCCGTATTGTTCACCGCGGAAACTACCGTTTCCGCATTTGCACGTACATCTCCTGCGACAGGTTTGAACTGACAGAGTGCGACCTTCATGTTCTCTGTATCATCCTTATGTATTTTTACCGATGCGGTTATACGGAGAAACAATGGAAGGAATTCCGGGAATCGGCAGGGAAGACGTCGGAAGACTCACGGTATTTATCAGAGATACCGTGAAGAATGCAGGATGCAGCGGTGTTGTAATAGGTCTCAGCGGAGGTATCGACTCCGCGGTCGTTACCAAATTGGCCGTGGATGCATTGGGTGCGGATAAGGTACTCAACATCTTTATGCCGTCTGCAACGACACCGAAGGATGATATGAAATGCACATCCGAATTCAGTGCTTCTTTGGGCACTGAGTACAGGGTTGTGGATATTTCTTCATCGGTTGCCGCACTTTCGTCCGCTTTGGAACTGAAAGATGACGACCGCCTCGGCAGAGGAAATCTCTCCGCAAGGTGCAGAATGGCTGTTTTATTCGATACTGCACGCAGAACAAACCGTATCGTATTGGGAACTTCCAACAAAAGCGAAATGATGATGGGTTATTTCACAAAATTCGGCGACGGAGCGTGTGATGCGGTACCTATCGTAGATCTTTACAAAACACAGGTAAGAGAATTGGCATCGCTGATCGGAATACCTGAGGAATTTATCACAAAACCTCCGTCTGCGGGACTGTGGGAAGGACAGACGGATGAGGGCGAGATGGGTATATCTTACGATAAACTCGACACAGTCCTTTACCGTTTGGACAGTATGAGTGATGATGATATTTCGAAAGAAACCGGAGTGTCCGTCGAGAAGGTTGCGGAAATAAGAAAAAGAGTTGCATCCGCAGCACACAAGAGAAATCCCGCAATCCGTCCGTAATCGGTAACGGAATATCGAATACAGTATCATTTGATGCGTAATCCGTTAGGATGACGGTACATCAGACTGTGACAGCATCCTTCAGACAACCGACGGCAAGAAAGGTTTATTTATGGGGTCGCTTTCTCTCGGATGCTATCATTCGCTCCTGTGGTGTAGCGGCCAATCATGGAGCCCTCTCGAGGCTCCGACACGGATTCGAATTCCGTCAGGAGCACCATTTCCTCACAGTTTTTCAGATCAGTTGTCACTGTCGTTTTTCTTCTGTGTTTTCCCGACACTATGTGCCAGCTTATTTGTGATATCCGGGCATTCTCTCGACCCTCTTAAATATCATGTCACGGATAAGCACGGTGATGAATCCCAGGAACATCCCCCTCCTATGCGATTATTACGAATACACCATGAGCAACGGGTACATGGAGAACGGTCTCGCCGACCGTATCGTTTACTTCGATCTTTACTTCAGAAACGTACCCGACGGAGGAGGTTTTGCCGTAGCTGCCGGTTTGGAACAGTTGGTAAGCTATATTACGGAACTGAGATTCGATGAAAGCGATATAGAATTCATGCGTTCCAAAGGAGTCTTCGGGGAGAGATTCCTGGAATATCTGAAGAATTTCCGTTTCACCGGCGATGTTTACGCAATACCCGAAGGCACTCCCGTATTTCCCGGAGAACCTATCGTAACAATCAGAGCGAATGCGATTGAGGCTCAGATCCTGGAAACATTTGCACTTCTCACGATGAACCATCAGACTCTTATCGCCACCAAAGCGAGCCGTATCGTACGTGCAGCAGAAGGAAGAGTCGTCCTTGAATTCGGTTCGAGAAGAGCACAGGGAACCGATGCCGCAGTGTTAGGTGCCAGAGCGGCATATATTGCGGGTTGCGGAGGTACCGCATGTACGGTATCCGATAAATGGTACGGAGTTCCCGCAAGCGGAACAATGGCCCACTCATGGGTGCAGATGTTCCCTTCGGAATACGAAGCGTTCACGGCATTCTGTAAATTATATCCGGATAATGCCACGCTGCTTGTGGATACATATGATACAATCCACAGCGGTATTCCCAATGCAATCAAAGTCTTCAAAGAGTTCGGTTTGGAGAAATGCGCCATACGTTTGGATTCGGGAGACTTATCATTCCTTACCAAGAAGGCAAGGAAGATGCTGGATGACGCCGGCCTTAAACAGTGTAAAATTATCGTTTCCAACGCTTTGGACGAATGGCTTATCCGCGATCTTCTGGAACAGGGAGCGAAAATCGACGGATTCGGCGTGGGGGACAATCTCATTACATCTCACAGCGACCCCGTTTTCAACGGTGTATACAAACTCGTTGCCGTCGAGGATAACGGAGTCATAATTCCGAAGATCAAGATTTCCGAGAATATGGGTAAACTCACGACACCCGGTTTCAAGAAGGTCTTCAGAATTTACGACAGAAACGGAATGGCACTTGCGGATCAGGTATGTCTTCACGATGAAACAATCGATGAAAACGAACCTCTGGAACTGTTCGATCCAGATGCGACCTGGAAGAGAAAAACCGTTAAGGATTTCACCGTCAGAGAACTCCAGGTGCCTGTTATTGTCAACGGTAAGCAGGTTTACGAACTTCCGTCTCTCAGCGACATAAGAAAATACCACGGAGAGCAGATGGCCACACTGTGGGATGAGGTGAAACGTTTCACAAATCCGCACAGATATTACGTTGATCTGTCTCAGAAGCTCTGGGATCTCAGAGACAGGATGCTACATAACAAAGGACGTAACTGATTATTTCGCGTTTATTTTACGAAATACGGTAATGTTAAAATACTCCGCCGTTTAATGAATTATTAAGTGGTTAAAATGGCAACGGCAAGATCTGAAAAGATGAAGCAGGTCCTGAGTGTCATAGATGACAACGGAAAATGCACTGCAAGGGACATATGCGATTCCCTCGGCATGAACGCCAGGGAGGTCAGCGGTATACTGAAGGGACTCCGTCTCAGGGGACTCGTCAGAATCGCAGAGACACGCAGTCATTCGGGTAACGTCTGGTCCAAGAACTGATCGTTATCCCCCGGTCGAACGAACGAAGGTACGGGCCGATGAACAGGTTCGGCACCTTCTCTTTTTTTATTATCTTCTGAGTTTGGGCGGAGCTGTCGTTTTCGATACCGTTCCGATGATTTACTGAGATTCAGAGCAGGTAGAGGGAACCGTATGGAATCAAGTCGTATGAAAGATTACAAACCTGAAGAATTGGCGGAGATCATAGCTCCGCTGGCAGGTATTCACAATATAACTTCCGTATTCCTGTTCGGTTCAAGGGCAACCGGGGAATACAGCGACAAAAGCGATTACGATTTTCTCATAGACACAAACGTCGATTTCACGTATCATGACTACCGCCGTTTCGCAGACGGTTTGGAAGAAGCACTGGGGACATCCGTCGATATAGTGTTTATGTCGACTCTTAACGACGATATATTCAGCCGCAGAGTGTTAAGAGAAGCCGTCCGTATTTTCGGATGAAGAATTATAAGAGAAATTAAGACGCAGGGACGGACCCTGCGGTTGTATCATTCGATTTTGACTGCTGTGTCAGGGCGTATGAAGTTGATGAACTCTTTGAGGATGTTCTCGAGATAGGTGTCGAGCTGATCCGCAGGTTTTTCGTAAGGGGGGTTCATCCACTGTTTGACGAAGTCGATAAGCTCTACGCTTGTGCATCCGTCCTGGTGTTTCTCGGCGTAATCGGCCCAGACCTTGCTGTTGATACGGAATCCCATCGTCTGTTTGAGTTCTACGATCTCAGCATGCGTGATCGGATAAGATTTCATGACAGCGTGAGTTCACTGAACCATATATCAATATTGCGCTTGTGTCCGCATCTTAACGTGCGTATATGTCACACCTGAGATTCCGGTGTTTCGGGATCTTTGTCCTTGAATACAAGCGAAAGTATGATGGTTACAGCCAATACTCCTACGATTATGAGCAGAGATGCGAACACAGGGATGTGTACGAACTTTGCCGCAAGGAGTTTGAACGCAACGAATGCAAGTATGATTCCGAGACCGTAGTTGAGGAACTTCAGAGATTTCATCGATTCTTTGATGGTGAAATACAGAGACCTCAGACCCATGATTGCGAATATGTTGGACGTGTACACAATGAATCTGTCTGTCGTAATAGCCAACACAGCGGGGACGGAGTCCAATGCGAAAATGATGTCTGAAAGTTCGATGACGATGACACACAGGAAAAGAGGTGTCATAATCAGTTTTCCGTCGATTCTTGTGAAGAATTTATCTCCGTCGAGTTCCGGCGATGTCTTGAAGATTTTCGACATCGCAACAGCGACTTTGTTTTCTCCTTCGTCGTCATCTTTCTTGAAGATTGTTTTGATTGCGGCGATAAGAAGGATTACACCGAAGATGTACATCACGAACTCGAATCTCTCCATGAGTTCGGCACCGGCGAAGATGAATATCGCACGGAAAATCAGTGCTCCGAAGATACCGTAGTAGAGTGCCTTGTGCTGGTAATCGTCGGGAATTTTGAAGAATGAGAATATCAGGATGAATACGAACAAGTTGTCGATACTCATCGATTCCTCGACGATGTATCCTGTGTAGAATTCCACGGCTTTATCCGATCCCAATGTGACAAGGATGAAGATACCGAAGGCTACTGCGATGGCTACCCATACGGCGGTCATCTTCATCGCTTTCTTCGCGCTGATGTGTTTTGAGCCTTTGTTGAATATGCCCAGATCAAAAGCCATCAGTACGGCGATGAGAGCAAGGAATCCTATCCAGAACCAGATACTCTCTGTCATCCTGTTCTCGTATAATCAAAGTGTTATAAAACAGACACGGGAAGAAGATCGATACGGGAGCATCGGCAGATGCTCCCGCATCGGTTCAGTGTCCGTGTCCCATCAGCAGGAATACTGCGGCTGCGATTGCGATACCGATAAGGAGCATTATGAATGCTCTTGAATCCTGGGTCTTCCTGTGGAATGCCTCGGGAATCATATCGCATAACGCAACATACATGAACGTTCCCGCGGAGAATGCGAGTGGTATTCCCACCATTCCGTCGACGGATATACCGTTCAGAACGATGAATGAAATAATCGCCGCAACAGGCGTGATACAGGCAAATCCGAAGAGATATTTCATCACAGTCTTCTTATCCAAATCGGTCAGAAGGAATGTGGATGATAATGAGAATAATACAACGAATTTGTGAATGCACATACCGACGAGAGCGAGGGCTCCGATGTTCGGGTCCACCATCATCGACGCCGCAAGTACCAGACCGTCTACGAATGCATGTACTGACAGTCCGATAAATGCGGAAAGAGACGCAATACTGTGTGTATGTTCGTCTTCGTGACATTCTTCGTTACATTCGTCATGACATTCTTCGGCGTGCATGTGTTTAATCAGAACATCCACACCTAATATGACAAGGAATCCGAACATTGCGGAAATACAGGTGATTTCCGCACCGTAACCTCCTTCCGCACATTCCTCTATAGCTTCCGGGAGTAACAGGAAGAACAGGATTCCCAGGAATATTCCCGCACTGAGTGCCACCAGAAGATGTGTCTGTCTGTCGGAGAGTTCTCTTATGAACGGTGTATACGCACCGGCCATAGCCACCGCCAACAGAATGACTGTGTAAATCAGGAAGGTCACTGCAATTTCCATAAAGCACCGTCAGAAAGAATCATTATTAAAATATTGGGAGATAGTTATTAACTTTGGATACTCGGAAGTATCGATTGTTAATAACGGGTGATTTCTTGGGAATAATCAGCGTATCTCTGCCTGATGAGTACATAGAAGAATTGGACGACATACAGAAATGCTACGGCCTCAGCGGAAGGAGCGAGGCGATAAGACATGCGATAAGATCTGCGGAGACCGAAATGAAAGAACTCTCGGACATGAACGGACAGGCGGAAGGTGTGTTGGTGATTGTCCACGGAGATCACGACGATATGTGGATGTCGAAAATCTATCACAGATATGAAGGACAGATAAAAACACAGCTTCATTCCCATCTGCTGAACAGGAGATGTCTCGAAGTTATGATTATCTCCACGGATTCGCAGACTCTGGTTCGGATTATGAAGGATATACATTCGGTCGGAAAAGCGGATTATGTGAAGTTTGTGAGAGGATGACTGTATTGATACGTAACTATACTCAGAAATCCGAAACGACTGAGGAGAATACTCCGTCCGATTTAATCGGACGGAGTATTCTTCACGAATGTCATATTCACTGTTTTTTCAGTAATATCCGCATAGGTGTTTTCCGTATCCGTACAAAGCCGTTTTGACCCGTAATACATGAAATCCGTATGTAATTACTCTCAGACAGAGCCACATACAGGAAGTATAAGGTTTGTATATCACAGATATAGATACACTCGGTCTGCATTTCAGTGATAAGTAATTTATATTCTATACGGGATGGTGCAAAACAATTGGGTTCTGTTCCGCCTTCCGTTTCTTCACAAGAGGG
>CAZDCU010000030.1:0-18276 GCA_964504055.1 uncultured Methanomassiliicoccales archaeon | reverse complement strand
TGTCCGTGTGTACTACATCGATAAAGACAATCCGCCGAGAGGATGGAGCGGAAAGAAAGGCTCATCGCAGGACATGGGCAAACTGTTCCGCCGTTCCGTAAAAGAGTCATTGCCGGAGAAAGGTAATGTTTTGGTGATAGTGGACAGTCATACCGGTCACAGAAATATCGACAGTTTTCTTGAAGAACAGTCAAAGGACGGTCTGAAAGTCAGAGGCGGTCAGTACAATTCGGAATCCGGTCCTTTTTCAGATCTTCTTCAGACACAGGATTATGCAGCATATGCTGCAAGAGATGCCGTAGAGTACAGGAACAGGAAACTTTCGGACATTGTGCACATAAAGTTCCGTAAAATCACAAGGAGACTCTGAATGAATAGAAATTACAATTCAGGGAAGCAGTCTCCGGTGGTTGTCCCTGAAAAGGCGGCTGACCATTATTCCAGATTTAACTGCTTCCCTCGGAGTGTATCCGTCGAATCTCCGGTGGTTGTCCCTGAAAAGGCGGCTGACCATTATTCCAGATTTAATCCGCAGATATACATTAGCCAACGCGGTATAAAAACACTCTCACCCGAGAACGGTTCACACATCAAATTTATCGCAGATTTAGGCGGAAGTACCGCCGATTCTGTATCAAATCCTACAGGAGTTTGATAACATGCACAACATGAAACAGAAAACAATGCACATCATGCTGACATTTGCATTCGCTTTCCTGATGGTGGCGACTGCGCTTATCCCCATGATAGGCACAGAAGACAGTTCTGCTGCTTACACAGAAAGCAATCCGCAGACGGTTACTGTTCACATGAGGGTTGGCGATACTTTCGTTTACACGCCCTCCGTAAACATAACCGAAGGCACAACGACTTACACACTGACAGGCGAAGCACAGGACGGCGTTTCCTTCACAGACGGAACACTGACCGCCGCATTCGCGGAGGCAGGTACCAAGACAGTCACTCTCAAAGCACACTGGGAATCCGGTACAGACGGAGAGTACAACAACGTCGCACAGGATGCTTTCCTCAAACTCGACATGATCGTCGACGAAAGACTCACTGTTGTCGATGAGACACCTACGAAGATCCTGCTCGTCAACTCGACCAATAAAGCAGGTTCGGATGTCTACACATTCGCCAAAGGAACCGAGTGGACAGGACCGGAAGGAGCATCTGCATCCGATGTCACACTTGCAGTCTACGCCTCCGCAGACGATGCTGCCAAGCAGACAAACGCAACAGACGGTAAATTCGTCTGGGATGCTGCAGAGAGCAAAGTAAAGGTCGGAAGCGAAGCTCTCCGAATACGAATCGCAGTACGAACAGGAAAGAATGAACGCATACCGCAGATTCCGCGGTATGGCGGAGCATTTTGAAGAAGCGGAGACAGACAAATCCGAAGTTGCCGCAGATGAGGGGTTGGACTCGATAGAGATATACGAAGAAGTCGAAAACGAAGACAGCGGAGATGCCGACAGCCCGGTTGAAGAATCAGGTGATATCGGAGAGGAAACAGACGGCCCGGAGGAAGAATCGGACGATATCGCAGAAGATGGGTGCGACGATGCTGCAGAACTCATCAATGATGAAGAATCCGAAGAACAGCAGGAAGAAACGGATGCCGAACCGTCTGATGCCGAAGTTATTTCCGAAGATGAATCGAGTAAAACAGCTGACGAATCGGAAGATGCCGCAGATGAAGAATCGGACTCGGCAGAGACATCCGAAGAAGTCGAAAACGAAGACAGCGGAGATACCGACAGCCCGGAAAAAGATGTGACGGAAGAAGGTGAGAACGATGCCTGAGAAGACACGTACGACACCGTTCTACCTCAACACTCCGGTACTCCTGAACAAGGCATACCAGGAGCTCATTATGTACTACTCTCTGGGTGACACGAAATGTTCCTATCTGAAGACATTTGAGCTCATCCTCTCCCTGTCCTGTCCCGATGTCCAGCTCTGGAACCGTGAGATCTACAAAAGAACGGAAGATCTCCTTCCTCTTCCTGAGGACAGGACCATGACAATCAACCCTGAGACATTCAGACTCTGGCTGATTACCTATGAGCAGGTCATGCGTGATATCGGTCTGATAGACAAGAACATCTCCGAAGAGCCGAAGGAAGGTGCTGCATCGGAGGTCGGAGACATTTTTCTTGATAGTTGAGGGATAAAATGAGTGGTTTGGGAAGTGTAATGGCTCAGTTGTTCAGGCCCGGAGCAATCCATCTGACAAGCGGTCAGAGGGGCGGAGGAAAGACATTCTCCGCAGTGGCGATATGCGAAAATCTCGTAAAGGGAAGATGGCCCGAGTGCGGGAAAGTGATTCTTCTGACAAACGTAATCTTCGTAAAGAAAGTCAGAGGAAAAGATCCTGTAAGAGAGTGTCCGATTGGAGTGCATCAGATAAGATCTCTGAAAGATATCTTCCCGATTATCGCAGACGGAATCGAGGAACACGGCCGTAAAAACGTAACATTCGTCCTTTTACTTGATGAGGCTCAGAGCTTCCTTGCAGGTGAACAGAATTTCGAAAGACTCACACAGGACATCAAGAAGTTTGCAGGAATCATCCGTAAGTTCAACGTCTGTCTGTGGTGCATCACACCTGTTACCACCAACATCGGACCGTCATTCAGGAACTTCATCAACGATCCCAAGAATGCAGGCAATGTAACCGCCAAATGGAGCAAGAACGAAAAGAGAATAGCCAACTTCATCAACAGTAAGCACGTCAAAATAGATCCGCGTGACATCATCATCGAATCGGATATCTACTCAGACATTCCGCGGTTCATTCAGGTTCCCAAATCCACGTGGACAAAGGACCCTGAGAAAATGGCCGTCGGAGAGTATGCTTACGATACCGGTTCCAATGCTACTTTCGAAGTGGGCGACGGATTCGACTTCACGGAATTTATCAAAGTAACATCTGGTGTTTCAAGTTACGAGATTGTACCGACAATCCGTCAGTTCTATCAGAAAGAGAAGGAACAGGAAGAAGACACCCCGAATGAAAAAATCGAGAAGGCCAACAGGATGTACCTCTACCATCACGGTCTCGGCATTCAGTGGAGTGACATTACTAAGATCGAGAACATGGCGGAGCGTACATGCAGGGAGTGGATAGAGAGGTACTGTACACTCTCATCGTCGGATCTGACGGCACTCTCCAGATACCGCAGAATGAAGACAGAAGCCCCCAAAGAGCTTCCGCCTGTGAAGGAAGATTCCAGAGCAACAGGCGAACGGCAGGACGAAGTCTCAACGCATGACATATGTATCTCTTTAAATGGGTCATCGGAGGGGGGTAGCGGAGTTGAGCCTCCGCCTGCGGAGGCGGGAGAATGAGGGCAGGCAGGAGACCCGACCGTCGCAGACCCGACACCCCGAAGACACGTTCCGTATGGGTGAGACACGGTACGAGAAGATACAGGATTCCGATCGACGAAAACGGATTCGTTCCCGTCGATGCGATGCTGCAGAGATTCCAGAAGGCAGGCAGATGCAAAGCAGATCTTGACGACAGCTCTCTCGTTCTTCCGCAGAAATGCACACCGCAGATGATTGTCGGGTGGTGGGCAAATCCATCGGCATACGATATCGACGGTATCGATACGGCTGATTCTCCGATTTATGACGTATCTTCCCTCAGAGGCCGTGAGATGCGCGAAGCGCAGCAGCGTATCGCAGTTGTATCTGATAAACACGAAGCTGCGCGTATACGCAGAGTCCTCTCGGAGAGCTTCACAGCCGATGAAATCAGAAGGATGACCGAAGACGGGTCGGTAATCATACGTACGGTTCCGAACATGGGGGATGCCACGGGCTGTTATCTCCGCAAACAGGACGGCATAGAAGTGCCGCTGATTCTTATCGAGAGAAACACAACACCCGACGGCATAGTTCACGAAGTGGTCCATCACGCACGTGCCGTCGATGACACGAGGGACGGCATTCTGAAAACATCGATTCCCGCAACACCCGACGGCAGGTTCGACAGAATAAAGATGATGCTGAAGGGCAGGCGGAAGGCGGAAGAGATTATCGAGGAAGAGGAGAAGCAGACCGTTGCGGAAACGGTTGTGAGGACAAAGACCGACCGCAATCCTTCCGGATACTACGACGGTGTGTACGGAACAGATCCAGGGGAGGCATACGTCGATGACCGCCGTATGCTGACGGGTACTTCGGAGGATGTGCCTGATGAGTACATACCGAGACTCAGAGGAGAGTCCGCGAGAAGAGCGGTAGAAAAGGGTTACAGCTACACCAACATTGCCAGAGCGGAGATTCTGGGGCGCAGTACGGAGAAGAAGACGAAGAAGGACAGGGTGCTTAGTAAGAAGTGATCTCATGAGTAACAGAAGAACGAAAAGTAAGAACCCAACGCGCGGTAAACTTGTGGTAGTTGATGAAACAGGTACGAGAGGCAGTTCTGAAACATATGTGATGACTGCAGCTGTAGTTAACGACAGAATCGGGTTTAGAGACATTGCAGAAGTACTCAATCCGAATGGCGAAATTGGATCCTACGAGGGGAGCATATCTCCATTGATTCTGAGACTGTCCAAGGATAAGGTCGATAAGGTCTACGTTATCTCAATTCCCTTTGATTGCATCGGCGATGGTGAAGCAAATAAGATTGATGCAGTTATGTTGGAGAATCTTAACAAGATGATTACAGAAGATTATGATCCAAAGTGTGGAACATTAATCATCGTCGATAGAAAGTCTAGTTATGATGAAAAAATCAAAGTTTCAAAAATACTCACTAAAGGAATGGCAGAGAACAATCGCACGTCTTGTGTTGTGATGAACTCAAACTATTCTGGTGAACTGCAAACCAATGATTTTATCACTGGGGCAGTGGGGCGTGCCATAAATAATTACAAAAAACATCCAAACAGTTCAATTTGTGATAGACTTAATGGCGATACCGACAACAAGCTTATAACAAATCTGGGTAAGAATTGCAAAGAGGTCAAGCTACCAAGGTGTCCGAAAAATAAGAACATGACTGCTTTCGTATTGAGTAACAGTCGCCGTCTGGGTGAATCACCTAAGGGCGACTCGACACCAGACGGCTGCACAACGGGCGAATTGCATAAACGCGACACGACACCGAGTGTTATTACTCCATTGAAGAAGTTGAATAAAAAGATTATGCACCTGAAAATCAGAAAGAACAAGAAATGACACCAGGGCGGATAGTATGAGATCTATCAGGAATCAACCGAATTACGACAGAATCCACAGGCTCATAGATTCGGATCTTGACAAACTCAACCATTACTTCGCTCAGAGAATATCGGAAAGGGAGGAGGAAAACAGAACAGAATCAAACACGGAATCATAAGCAGTCTTGAATCCAAACATTTTCCGTCCAGCCGCAGCTGAGGGCGTTCGCGCCGATACCTCATTTTTTTCAACAAATCACCGAAGGTGATCTAATGTCAACAGAATCGGAAACAGAGAGACTGAAACGCCAGAACAAAGCAGAAAAAGAACTCCGGAAACAGCAGCGCATAGCTGACGGTCTGGAGAAAGACAGGCGCAGAAGAAAGAGAAAATCAGACTGTCAGGACGTGGCTGATTATGCCAGATCCAAGGGGGTCTATGTCATTGCATTCAACTCGAAGTCTGACTGCAAGAATCATTCCAAGAACAAATGTCAGTGCAGACAGAAAACCGCACAGAAGAAATCAGCGCGGAAGAAGGTTGCGGAAAAGAATCTCGCACCGACATACCTGGTTGCAGAACCTGTAATCACATACGTGAACGGCAACAAAGCAACTACAGTGTACAATCTCAAGGGGGTGAGGCGGTGACCGCCAAAACATCCAAAAAGAGAGGCAAACCGAAGGCCGGAAAGACTCCTGGAAAGAAAAAATCAATCTTGAAAGGACTGAAGAAATGGAGGAAATAAGATGGGGAAAGTAAGCAGAACAAAAGGCGGTTCCAAGATCGTACAGACGGAGATTTTCGTGAATCCGTCAAACTCTGGACCTGGCGGGCCAGGTATGTTTGTCCAAGGCTCTGTAGCTAAGGTCAAAGGGAAAGACGGAAAGACCTACATAGTCCCTATAAACGAGAAAGGCAAGGTTCCTGAATATGCTCTCTATCAAAGATTCCTGAACGTTTCGGAAGGATCCAGGGATGGAATTAAGAGGAGTGTCGGAAAGGACCTGTCAAAAGAAGCATCGAAAGTCTACATCGCACCCAAGGGTGGTTTCACTCCGGAAGAATTGGTCGGAAACGGATGGTGGGCCCATCCCAATGAATCGGATATCAAAGGTGTTGATGACCCATCAACATCGTTTTTCGATGTTGCCAAGGGTGCGGACGGAGAGATATCGCCGATGGGTAAGATTGCCATCATCGCCAATGAGAGCGAGAGGAAACGCATCAGGGATGTTCTGCAGAAAGATTTCACGAAGAAGGAGCTTAAAGCTGCAGTGAAGAACGGCGGAATCGTCATTAAAGTTGGCAATCCCGGGAAAGGTTCAGGCGGATACTACAGAGGCCGTCAGTCGGGAGCTGAAACGCCCATGATAGTCTTAATGCCGGAAGCATCTGAGGATACAATCGTTCATGAGTTTGTACATCATTCCAGAAGAGTAGATCCCGACAGATACGGTGCTGCGGATTGTCCATTTCCGACTGATGAAAACGATGCATTGAATCTGTGGGATGCTGAATGGTCCAGTAAATACAGTTACGGGGATGCCGTAAATCTTGAGGAAGCTGCGACTGTTCTTGAGGCTGCAGGAAGAACCAAAACTGCGGAAATTTTCCCTACTGGGTACTACAATTATTCTCCGGGAGGTTATCACAAGAAATCATTCGAAGATGTCACCAAAGAATACCGGCATGACAGAGATCTGATCATCAAGGGCGGAAAGAAGAATGGTCCGTTGAAAGGAAAACGCGCAATAGCCAAAGTCAACGATAAGTTTGACGAATCCAAGATTTCCGATTTGAAGTACAAGGGCAGGAAAACGGGAAAACAGTTCTATGCGGAGATGAAGAACAACGGAGATGTTTCGGAGAAACCCAAGGCCAGGAAACCGACAGCGAAGAAATCCAATGCAGCATCGTCATCGTCATCGACACCCGGAATGGCATTGGCTAACATTCTGTCAAAAAAGAAGATCGGCAAAACCAAAAGTAAGGATAAGAAGAGGGTGAAATCATGAGCAGTATGCAGGAGTTGGAAGAGGCACTCGATGCAATTCCTCTCGAAGAGAGGGCACTCATGGCCCTCTATCTGGACGAGAATCCGTCCGCTGACATCTCCGATCTAATCTACAGCGATAGTTGGAATCGCAATTATCGTGAGTGGGTTGAATGGAAAAAAGGTAAGCGCAAGACCTTCAAGATGAAACACAGACACTGGACGTATAAAGACAAGCAGAGCGGTCGGGAGTACGATCTGTACAATCAGGACGAACTCCAGGAGAGAGTTTACATCGACACGATGACAAAAGATCAGACGAGAAAAGCATACGGCGACTTTTCAAGATTGTTTCTCATGGATGACGGTGACGAGGTTGATCTCGGCTACGCGGATGTGACTTTCAGAAATGAAAATCGGAAATCAAGGAGGGTGAAATGGTCATCAAAGGTAAAGAACGCACTAAAAAGAAAAGGCTGAGTGCGAGAGACATCGATGAGTACAATATGGCCATCTCTGCCGCATCTCTCGGTGTCAGTACGATTACCGCATTGGCAACTTTGGCTGCACTCATGAATAGGAAAGGTAAAAACGGCGATAGGAAAGGCATTCTGGTCAAAAGGAATGCCTCATCGGCCAATATCTCACATCATAGCGGAAGAAACGGGAAAAGGAAGAAGAGATAATGTTCAAAAGACCGAAGAGGAGAGTTGTGATTGATACAAATATCATTTCAGGCGGTATCGGAGATTTGGAAAGACCGCAGTTGGATGCAGTGATAACGGCCGATCTGAGTAAAGAACACATCTACACAAAGGAAGTGGATGATGAACTGTCCGATGCAGAAGATCACTATGCTAAACATCGTCACAACCCCCTCTTCATTTTCAATATCAGGATGTATCGTCTCATAAAGAGGCCACACATGGTTGATAACAAGATTAATCACGAATGTGAACCCGATAATCCGGGAAGAGGAAAGGATAAGAAAATACTGAATGCAGCCATCAAAGTGAAAGCAGACACCGTTGTTACGCTGGACAAGAGATTCAGGAAAAATGCGGATGGGTTCAAAGGCATACGCTTTTTGAAACCCGATGAGTATTTGAGAGGTAGGAAGGTGCAATAAGGTCATTGTAAAGAATAAATAGCAGTCACATGTATGTCATTTCAATCACTGCCGTGCGGGTGCCTTTGAGCACTGTACGTCCGTAACTGTGCAACGCCGACGGTCTTGCACCACGGTGGTGACCTTTAGGTTCCCGTGCGGGTGCCTTTGAGCACTGTACGTCCGTAACTGTGCAAGCTCACGGTCTTGCACCACGGGAATCACTTATTTTCGAATTACTGGTAATTTTACACGTTACCGAGAGAATAAAAGTCTGAAACCGATAAACCGTTTACATTTTCTTTTTTTGATCCAGGTAATATCTGGATGCATACACTACAAATTCCGAGAAATTGTTGAAACTGCTTGACTCGATAAATGATTCAATTTCGCTGACAAGTTTCTCCGGGAATCTGATGTTCTTTATTCTGCTCGGTTCCATATGTGCGGCAATATAATGTCTGTATTTATGGTTTGCATTTGTGTTTACAATTGTATATACAAATGTAAAATTTATATACGGTGCAATTAGTGTGCCGTGCCTACGGAGGAATAAAAATGACAGACAAGACGTCAGAAATAGTCAGACTCTTCTTGGATCATATCAAGAACAGAGATTTGTCAGATGCCACAAAATATGCATTCGAACAGTCAATCAACAGGTGTCTTACATTGCTTGAAGAGGCGGAAAGGACAACAGATCCTCGGCTGATCACGGCCGAAGATATTCTCTACCTCAAAAACACGGCGATGTGCAATATGGAATTGGTCACACGCAGGTATTACCTGTCATTCCTGAAACAACTCACGGAGTTCTGCGGTAACAGAGCATTCGACGAAGTCGATATCCACTGGAGATTGGACCAGAGGACAAATGTCGATTGGCTGCAGACTGCAGATTCAAGGAGGCTGTTGGCAGATCGGACGAACACGGTACCTCAGCGTATGGCCGTAATTCTGGAACTGACAATGGGATTGAGAAGAGTGGAAATTATCAGACTGACTCTCGACAAGATCTATCCCGACCACATAGTGGTTATCGGAAAAGGCAGCGGAGGCGGAAAGCCGAGAACGGTTCCCGTTTCAAAGCAGTTCGTGGAATTGCTTCCATCATTCCATGCATACCGCCAGGGAATCATCCTCGATGCAATCGGCAGGAACGGCGGAGAGCCTATCGAAGTTCCCGACAATCTCTACCTGTGCATCCGCGGTAAGAAGCTCTGCAGGTATTCAGAACACGGTGTCGGATTCGACAAAGCATACGTGATTCCCGTAAGAGAAAGGATGGGAATCAGCTACTGCAACCACACACTGAGGAGAACATTCGGACGTCAGCTCTGGAAGAACGGCGCGGAGGTTGAAACAATCGCCAAGATCCTGGGGCACGAGAACACGAAGACAACTCTCAACTACATCGGTGCGAATCTCGACGACATGAAATCAGCGATAAATCTGCTGTCTTTCGACTGAAATCGGCGTTTTGATTAATTGCACCATTAAACAGTTTTAAAAACCATCGTGCACATATCGAGTGCAGGAAGTCGGAAGGCTTCTATGCAAGGCGAGAAAAATGTTTGTACGAAAAGTTTCGCTCGCCAGCGGTGAGCCCAAATCACAATGGGACCACCATTATTACATTCTTCACTTCTGATTTGAAATATGACTCTGTGATGTGATTTCATGGATTGTTCGGTCTCGGAAATCAGGGATATCGTCGCACCGATTGCAGAGAAATACGGTGTGAAGAAGGTCTTTCTCTTCGGATCGAGAGCGAGAGGCGACTACAGAGAAGACAGCGATTACGACTTCTAAATCGATCCCGGCGAACTTACGGATTATTTTGAATACATGTCGTTTGTAGAAGAATTGGAGTCTGTATTCGGGAAGGTAAATGTCGTCAGTAAGAGAACTTTACGTAAAGACAGATTTTATCAAAACATGACTGCCGATGAGATCCTCATCTACGGATGAGATGATTAAAATCGCTTCTGTTCATTTTTACTATATAATCTTTCTCCGAAATTAGCGGGAAAACGTAATGATGGCCATCTCAAAATATCGGGAAAACGTCATTACAGTCATCTTAAAATATCGGGAAAACGTACATTTCATTAGTTCAAAAAATCGGGGGACATCATGATCTTCAGACGCAAACTCTATCAGGACATGTTGGAATGGAAACAGCGTTCCAAAGGCAGTACGGCATTGATGATAGAGGGCGCCAGAAGGGTCGGGAAGACCACTATAGCAGAAGCATTCGCTGCAAACGAATACAAGGTCTGGGTGCGTATCAATTTCTCAGTTTCGGATAAGGAGATTAATAATCTCTTTACCGATCTGTCTGATATTGACAGATTATACCGCGGACTGCAGTATTACACTGATAAAGAGTTCGTAGAAAGGGATACGGCCATAATATTCGACGAAGTCCAAAACTTCAGCAGAGCAAGAGAAGCCGTCAAACACTTGGTAAAGGACGGACGTTACGACATCATAGAGACAGGTTCGCTGATATCGATAATGAAGAATGTGAAAGATATCGTAATACCGAGCGAAGAAGAACATTTAGAGCTTCATCCTCTTGATTTCGAAGAGTTTCTCTGGGCTAAAGGCAATGATACATTCCGTCTGCTGAAATATAATTTCGAACACAGGGAACCGTTGGGGCAGTTAGCACACAGGAAGATGATGCGCGAATACAGAGAATATATTGCAGTCGGAGGTATGCCGCAGGCAGTTGATGCCTATGTGAAAGGTTTGAGTTTTCAGGAAATCGACCGCATAAAGAGATCAATCATAAGATTGTATGTCGATGATTTCAGAAAAATCGACTCTACCGGAAATATGGGAAAATACTTCCGTATGATACCTTCCGAACTGTCGAGGGAGAGCAGGAGATACAGGATAACCGAAAGCAATCCGAACGGAAGACTGAAAACAGAAGCGACCGCATTTTACGAAATGAGTGATTCCAAAACAGTTCAGATGTGCTACCACGTCAATGACCCGCGCATAGGCATGTCCGGAAACCTGGATATGACATTTTTCAAAATGTTCCTGGAGGATACAGGTCTTTTTGTTACACTTTGTTTCTATGACAGCCAATTCTCCGATAATGTGATTTATGAGAAACTTATCGGCGGAAAACTTCCCGCCAACTTAGGTTATGTCTATGAGAACGCCGTATCTCAGGCACTGATATCTTCCGGACATATTCCTAGATATCATACATTTCCCAAATCTGACGGAAATCATTATTACGAAATTGATTTCCTGATATCAAAGGGTTTGAAGGTTATACCGATAGAAGTGAAGTCATCATCTGAGAAATCACATAAATCACTTGACGAATTCTTAAAAAAACATCATGCAGATATTGCAGATGCGTATGTGCTGTGCACCAAGGATGTTTATGAGAGTGACGGGGTTGTATATCTTCCGATATATATGGCAGGATTCATCTGACGGCAACGAAAATAACAGTTGTGAAAATCTCCCGTATCCTTGAATAAAGATTCTGCGAGCTCAGACACTATGACTCTTTTTCCGGTTTGAGATATTGAATGTGTGATGTGAGCCTATGGATTATTCGGTCTCGGAAATCAGGGATATCGTCGCACAGATTGCAGAGAAATACGGTGTGAAGAAGGTCTTTCTCTTCGGATCGAGAGCGAGAGGCGATTACAGAGAAGACAGCGATTATGATTTTTCTATCGACCAGGGTAATCTTGTAAGACTGAAGGACTTTCTGAATTTCAGCGATGAACTGGAATCGGCTTTGAATTGTAAGGTCAACGTTGTCTGCAGAGACGATGTAGGAAAGAGCGGATTCTATCAGTCTATGACTGCCGATGAGATTCTCATCTACGGATGAAATGATCAAAATCGCTTCGGTTCATTTTTCCTATATAATCTTTCTCCGAAATCAGCGGGGAAACGTAATAATGGCCATCTCAAAATTTCGGGGAAACGTACATTTTGTTACTTTGAAATTGTGGGATTTCGTAATTTTCAGACGCTGACTCTGTCAGGACAGGCCGGAGCCGAAACATTGTCCAAAACGTTCACAATCGAACGTTACCGAAACATCACGGCCCCAGGCACCCAATCGGCACCACAAGTACACCGTTCTCCGTAACCGAAACGTATCCCGTCGAAATCAGAACCATCATGAACGACGGTTCTTTTCCTCCGCCGTTGACGACTATATCCTTCAGTTTAAGGAGATTATTTTCCGCCTCAGGCACATCTCCCGCACCCATTTTGACTTCGATCGCACCCCATCTTCCGTCACGGAGTTCGACGATAAGATCCACTTCCAAATCGTTGGTATCGTGATAGTGTTTCACCTTACCGTACAGCGGGTCCGCATACACTCTCAGATCTCTCACGCACAGAGATTCGAAAAAGAATCCGAATGTCTTCATATCGGATATCAGCCTGTCTTCGTTCATATTCAGGGATGCTGCGGCAAGAGAAGGATCGGTAAGATGTCTCTTCGGTTTGTTTCTTATCGCCGTTTTCAATCTGAAATTATGCGACCATGCAGGCACATCTTCGATTATGTACAGTCTTATCAGCGAGTCGATATAATTCTCGACGGTGGACTGTGTGACCAACTTATCATTTGATATGACATCGTCTATTATCGATGCCGTTGTCGCCATTGTGGAAATATTTCTGGCGTACGAGCGCATCAGTCTGTCCACGGCTTCGGTGTTTTTCTTTTTCCCGTCCACTCTGAATACGTCTATCCCGATTGTTGCGTTGTAGTAGTTCATCACTACGTCCTGCGCATATTCTCTGTCTATGCGTACACTTCTCGGCCATCCGCCTCTTACGATGAAGAATGCGATATCTCTGAGCGTGTGCGGGGATACTCCGGAGATGCTGTGATCTCCGTCGAACAGTTTCTTTAACGACACGGAACCGTCCGAATTTCCGGATTCGAAGAGTGACATCGTTCTCATTTTCATAGGAGCTATTCTGTCTACGCCGGAGTGGCTGAATCCTTCGTCTTTCGGTACGGAAGAGCCGGTGAGAATGAATTCTCCCATTGTGTCGGTAATGTCTACTTCGTTCCTTACGGCATCCCATAATGATGGTACTTCCTGCCATTCGTCCAGGAGTATGGGAGTTTTATCTCTGAATAATTCGGAAGGTTTGGTTTCCGCAAGCATTCTGAGCGATGTATTCTCAGGATCCTGAAGGCGGTACTCCGTACCGCACTGACGTGCGCCTGTGGTGCTCTTACCGCATCCTTTCGGCCCGGTTATGTGTACGGCGCCTGTTGTGTGCAGCATTCTTTCGAGCATACTGTCGGCTATGCGCGGAATGTACTCCTTCATATGAGTGTGTACAGAATTACAGTATTTAATTACTATTAATCGTAGTAATTTTTTACTACAAATGATAGTAATTATTTACTACTTTTTTTCGGAACGTATTGATTGCCATTATTCCGCAAGTTTTCTCAGTGTATCTCCCGCAATACGGTACACAGTCCAATCAGACATGGGTTCCGCACCCAAAGAGAGGTAGAAGTCAATACTCGGTCTGTTCCAATCAAGGCACCACCATTCGAGGCGTCCGCAGCCGCGTTCGACGGCAATCGATGCCAACTTCTTCAGAATCGCTTTTCCGTAGCCTTTGCCGCGGTATTCCGGTTTAACGTAGAGATCTTCAAGGTAGATTCCCGCACGTCCGAGGAAGGTGGAGAAGTTGTGGAAAAACAACGCAAAACCTACTTCCTTTCCGTCTTCGAGTGCGAAGATTACTTCGGCTTTCTGTTTATCGAAGATCCATGTTTCAAGAGTGGATATGTCGGCTACAACCTGGTCGATCATTTTCTCGTATTCGGCGAGTTCTTTTATGAATTCAAGAATCAGAGGAGTGTCCTTTCTTTCTGCGTTTCTGAATGACAGTTTACCGTTCATTTTATCGGTCTTCTCCGAGCGGATTGCCGGCAGTATTTCCGCATAAATAGTACATTTAAATGAGTGCCGATTCCGATTTGAACGGCAAGGTGCCGCATTCTCCGTGTCGAAACAGCTGTCAGCATTGTTCTCACACAGTTCCGGAGAATCAAACACAGTATAAGGCAGAAAAACAGAAGATCGGAGGGAGAAACTCCCTCCCGACCGTTTGTTAAAAAAACCGAGGGGAAAAATCCCCTCTTATTGTTTCTTAAAGTTTCTTCCTGCAATTAGGCCGTTCATAATCTTCTTCGACTTGTCGCTCAGGATGATTCCCGTAAGGAGAATATCCGACTTGTACAGCTTCACGGTGATGAAGATCATTGCCGCAGCAAACACCGCAAGATAGCCTATTCCGCCGAATACCAATGCGGTCTGACCGAACATAAGGTTCTGCATGACCATCATGGGGTGTGTGAACGGAATGATGAAGAGAATCACCTGTAATGCGGTAGGAAGCTCATAGTAGGAACTGAACATCGTGATGAACATCGGTATAAGTGCCAGTATACTGATAGGCATAACATATGTCTGTGCCACTTTGTAGTTCTTTGCAAACGCTCCGAGAATCATACACATTCCGAGGGCGCAGATGATAGCAAGGAACATCATAACGACGACAATGATCCAATCCATCACGTCCAACGTAAGTCCCAGAGATTCAAGCGATACACTTGATGATGTGGAATATGTCACACCGTTGATGTAGAAGTACATGCCCACAATGTATAACGCACCCATAACCAAACCGGCAATCGACGCACCGATCAGCTTACCGCTGACGATTGTTGTCCTGTTGATAGGAAGTGTGAGAAGAGTTTCCATCGTCTTGTTTTCTTTCTCGTTTCCTATTGAAGAAATAACGATGCTTCCGATCATAACGATAATCAGCATGATGATAATCGGGATGAACATAGTCTGACTGCTCATTGTCGAGTAAATCTGATCGGGAGTGACACCTTCGTGGAGTGTACCGTTGAGGTATGTCGATGCGGTGTAGACTGTAGGCGATTTTATGAAATCAATCTGAGTCTTATCCAAAGAATACTCGGTTGTGAGTCTCTCTCCGATATATGCGTTCAGGCTTGAGATGGTCTGTGTTGCAATCAGAGTGTTAAGCGAACTGAATACACTCGTGTTCTTCTGAATCCAATAGACATCGATTGTACCGGCTTTCTTTGCGGCGATATCTGTATTGAAACTACTGTCGAACACCAATGCGGATTCCACTCCCGCTTTGTTCATTGCATCGTAGAGCTGTTCGTCCGCACTCTTTCCCGCTTCCATGTATTCGGCGAGATTGATGATATACTTCGAAGAGTCCAATCCGTTCTTATCATAAGCATCTGCAAGTTTGTCGATCGAATACTGGGCATATCCGTCGGCAGTACCGCTCGGATCGTAGTAACCGATAGGCTGTGTGCTTGTCTGGCTCTCTACTTCCGAACCGATGAATGTACCCAACACCATCAGTACGGCGACGACGACAATAATCGAAATCAGAGACGAAGGTGTCAGCAATTCCCTGAGTTCTTTCTTTACGAGATTCCACAGGTGACTCATTCTGCCACCGCCTTTACGAAGACTTCTTCGAGGTTGTTCGCGTTATATTTTTCTTTCAGTTCCGCAGGAGAACCTTCGAGGACAACCCTTCCGTCGTTGATCATCGCGACTCTGCTGCACAGGATTTCGACTTCGAACATGTTGTGTGACGAAATAATCACGGAAACGCCGTTCTTCGCAATGTTTCTGATGATTTCCCTTATTTCGTAAGCGTTAACGACATCGAGTCCCGATGTTACTTCATCCAAAATAGCCAGCTTTGGATTGGGCATAATTGCCCTTGCGATGAGAAGTCTTCTCATCATACCCTTGCTGTATGTGTCTACTTTGGAATCGATTCTGTCTCCGAGATCGGCTATCTCGATACCTCTGTTCACCATTTCGTCTCTTTCTTTCCCTTCTGCGAAGAAGTTCGCGATGAACACGAGATACTGCCTTCCCGTCAGTCCTTTGTACGCGCCGGCATCCTCGGGAAGATAGCTGATCATCTTCCTTACTTCGTTGGATTCCGTACGTACGTCTTTTCCGTAGACTTTGATATCTCCCGACGTAATCTTGAGGAGTGTGGAAATCATCCTCAGTGTCGTGGTTTTACCGGCTCCGTTGGGGCCGATGAGGCCGAAGATTTCACCTTCTTTGACCGAGAAAGTTACACCTTTTACAGCCTCTCTGTCCCCGTACTTTTTGTGGACGTCGTTAACGCTCAATGCATCCATACTCAGACATGGGAAAACTCGTTCTTATCCGTATCGTAACACGGTTTCGGATACAACGGCGGATGCTTTGACCGTTGATAAAAAAACAATGCTGAAGAGAGGAAAAATTCCTCTCTTCGGAATGGGTTTTACTTCTTCTTTATTACGCGGCGGTCCCTGTACATGAAACGGTCGGAACTGCGTGTAACATGGAACGAACCTTCTTTACGGTAGGCTGCCGCACGGTTGTCGGCGACGACATCGTGAATCTGACGTACGAGATAGAACATCACACCCGAGGTGACGACTATTCCCAGAATTAAGCCTAAGATTATTCCGACAGTCGAATTCTCGAAGAATGTGCTGAATGCGAAGTATCCGATCAGTGCGAATATCGCGAATACGACTGCACCGAGTCCGCCCGCCTTACCTTTGGATACAGGGAGATTTCCCACAATCCTTCCGGTCTGTCCGTTCATTGCGAAGGTGAACGTCTTATCTTCCCACTGAGTGTTCATGAGCCAGACAGGGTAAAGGATGTAGTCTGCGGTTGTATTGTAGATCTTGACTCCTCTTTCCCTGGTGGTGACTGTATCGTAGTTGAGAGTCTCCTTGAACGCTTCTTCCGTCTCATTGGACATACGCTCGGATGCACGGGGGATTGCTTCCTCCTGCGTGATATCGTACTTATCGGCAAGATATCCCGAAAGGTACGCTGTCTTGAAATCAACTGCATCTTCGTGATAGAAGGGTTCGATCGACTCCATCAGTTTGTCATCGAGTTTCTTGGAACCGTCAACGGGAACGTGTTCGTAACTGATGTTACCTGCACGTATTACCGAGTAGTGATCGGTTATGATGACTTCCTCATCTCCGTTGGAGTATCTCGATTCATTTGTACAGCTGAACCTGAATTCTGCATCGACATCCGCATTGTAAATCCAGAACGGGGCGTAGAGACCTTTGATTTCCTCAAGCTTGTTCTCGTTGACGAAACTCTTCGGAACGAGGATGTTTCCTTTGCATTTCTCTTTGAGAGCGTTGATTGCATCCTCTTTCGTTCTCTTGAACGGAACCACAAGATCGGGCTTCAGCACACCGCTGAGCCTTCCTTTGAGAATGACCGCATTTCCGCAGTAAGGACACATCGTAGCGGATGTGTTCTCATCCGAATATACTTCTCCGCCGCATGATTCGCAGCAGTAGACATTCAGTGAGTTCTCCTCTCCCGTGTCCCACTCGGAACCCGCGTCCGTCTGCATTTGGATATCGTCCTTCAGCTCGTTGCTGAGGTCCTGCTCTTCGGCTATGAGGTCCGATACCTCATATTCGGCATCGCAGTACGGACATTTGACTTTCTGCGAAGTGACATCGAAGTTCAGCGATCCGCCGCACTTGAAGCACTTGTGCTCTATGGTATCTCCCATAGGGTTTCACCTCAGAAGCGTTCTCCGCAGTCTGGGCAGAATTTAGGCGGGTTGTTCGGATCTGCGGATTTCCATCCGCATTTCGGACAGACGGCTGCCTCGGGTTTCTTTGCACCGCAGTTGCTGCAGAACTTACCTGTGTTCTCCGCACCGCATGTGCATTTCCATCCTGCAGGTGCTTCGGGTTTCTTTGTTCCGCATTCCTGACAGAATTTGCCTGTGGCAGTCTTTCCGCATCCGGGGCATGCCCATGCATCCGCAGGAGGCTGCTGTGCTGCCATCTGCTGCTGTTGCTGCTGCTGTGACATGTTGTAGTACTGATTTG
>CAZDCU010000029.1:0-19057 GCA_964504055.1 uncultured Methanomassiliicoccales archaeon | reverse complement strand
TTGAACGTCGTGAAGACGTTCTTTACGATGATGTCAGCCGTACATACACTGACATCATCGTAAAGAACGTCTTCACGACGTTCAACGTGATTCTGTTCGCATTGGGTGCAATACTCATCTGCTTCCAGGAGTATATCAATGCTCTTGCTGCGACATTCGTAATCTGTCTCAGCGTTACCGTGGCTACGGTACAGGAAGTGAGGGCCAAACGCAGATTGGACAAAATCGCTCTGCTGATGAGACCTAAGGTCACCGTTGTGAGGAATTCGGCGGAATGTGAGATTGATCAATCCGAAATTGTGAAAGATGATGTAATCAAACTGACTTCCGGAGATCAGGCACTCGTTGACGGTTTGCTTATTGAATCGGAATATCTCGAAATGGATGAATCTCTGCTTACTGGTGAATCACACACCGTGAGGAAGAAACAGAACGACAGAATCTATTCCGGTTCATACTGCGTTACGGGAACAGGTTACTATCGTGTCGATGCCTTCGGTGATTCTACCTTTGCATCGAAAATGCTCTCGTCCGCGAGGCAGTTCAAAAAGAAGAAAACACCTCTGCAGATTGAAACAACAGCTGTTACCGAGTTGCTGATCATCGTATCGATCATCTTCATGATACTGATGATTATCATCAACCTGATCAAACACTTCGATTCATCGGTTCTTGTCACTACGATTGTCAACAACGCAGTCATCGTCCTCGATATCGTTCCTATTGCGCTGTTACTGCTGATAGTTATCGCCTACATGGTGTCGGCTGTCAGAATGGCCGACACAGGAGTGCTTCTTCAGAATTCCAATTCAATCGAGGCGCTGAGTCACGTAAACGTCGTCTGTATGGACAAGACAGGTACAATCACGACAAACAAACTCAACTTCCGTGAGGAAATCACCTATTCCGAAGAAGCCGATGAGATAACGAAACTCTTCGCCAACTCAACCGGAAGCAGAAACCGTACAATCGATGCTCTGATCAAAAAATTCGGAGAAGAGGAGATTAAACCGATCGATGAAATCCGTTTTACTTCGGAAAGAAAATTCAGTGCAGTCAAAGTGATGTACAACGGAAAGCCGATTACAATCTATTCCGGAGCATTCTCGGTCCTTGCACCCTATATCGACAGGCCCGATACGAAAGATGTCATCGATTCCTATGCAAAAATGGGCTACAGAGCACTGCTTATCGCAGCCGGACCCGACTGCGAAATGTATTCGAACGACGAACCTGTCATTCCGGAAAATCTGAAAGTAATGTCCGTCATCGCAATCGAAGACGAAGTCCGCAGCGACTGCAGGGAAACGATAAGCGTTTTCCTCGACAACGACATGGAAATCAAAGTCATCTCAGGTGACGACCCCGCCACCGTCGATGCACTGTTCTCTATTGCGAACATTCCGGGAGAAAGAAAAATCATCTCCGGAGACGAACTCGACGCTCTCGAAGGCGAAGAAAGAGAGAAGGCAATCCTCGAGTACAACATATTCGGAAGGATGAGGCCCGATCACAAAGAAGAAATCGTTGAAACTCTGAAGAAGAACGGAAAATACGTCGCAATGATCGGTGACGGTGTCAACGATGTGAAATCACTCAAATCCGCTCAGGTCGGAGTTGCATTGGAAAGCGGTGCAGGTGCTGCGAGAGGAGTTGCCGATATGGTGCTCATGAGAGACAGTTTCTCCGCACTTCCCCGTGCACTCGTCGAAGGTAAGAGAACCGTAAGCGGAATGAGAGATATCCTCAAACAATACGTGTCGAGAAACTTCGTTTTCGCTTTCCTTGTTCTTTTCATAATGCTTATCATCGGTTCTGTCCTCAGAACAACACTCTTCCTTCCGACACAGGCAACGTTCTATGCATTCGTTTCCGTTGCAATACCTTCGTTCCTGATGACACTTTGGGCCAAACCGTCCGACGTAAAAGGTGCGATTCTGCCTGCAGTGTTAAGTTACTGCGTACCGATGGCACTTTCGATTGCATTATTCGCGGTGGGAATCTACCTGTTCTTCTACATCGGAACGATGAACGGTCTCCTCGGCTACTACTATATCGATTTCGATACACTGTACAGGTTCGGCTATCCGCAGTTCGAATCCACGGAAGCAATGCTCGATTATTACGACAGCAACGGAATAGACATCATAGAAAGGTATGCGGAAACAGCGGCAAGAAATGCGCTGTTACTGTTCGTAACACTTGCACAGATTTCACAGCTGTTCTTCATCAACCCGATTCACAGGTTCTTCGCACTCGACGGAAAGGTCACGGGAAACTACAAGGTGTTCTTCCTTACGTTCATACTCTACGGAGTGGTCGCATTGGCTTACTATGCCGTAAACACCACGGATTTCGCCTGGCAGTTCCTTCAGATTGTGGCATTCCCGCTGAAGCATACACTTGCAATCATCGGTTTACTGTTAATCTGGTTCTTCGGCGTAAGAACATTCATGCACCACAATATATTCAACTTCATCACGAACCTCACGGAGAAATGGTTCCAGAGAGCACTCTACAAAGTATCCGTGAAATCGGACAAGGAGGACAATCAGGATGTACGTACTGTCCATAGACGGATCTGAAACCGAATTCAATGTAACAGTTGAACAGGCCGTTCTTTCGATGGGTAAAAATCCCGATTCGTACATTTACCTAATCGGAAGCGAACCGATTCCGATGGACACGGTTCCGTCGGACTGCAAAGTAAGGGCTGTGAGGGTTGCCTCCGGAGGATAAAATGGAAGATCTCGGACCTATCGACGGCGAATGGCTTCAGAGAGCCAAGAAAAGATACGCTTCGGCGGTCATCGGTGCCCCGGGTGCCGACAGAATCCCCGTCGATCCGATGATGCTTTCGCATTCCACGATACTTTACGGACACACCATCAGAGAATTCTACGAAAATCCCAAACTTGCTGCGGTATGTCTTGCGCATGCACAGCAGCATTACGATTTACTCCCGGTGACGAAATACTACTTCGCACACCCGTGGTTACCTGAACTGGGAATCAATCTGAAATACATGGATCTCACCGCACCGGTTCCTACGAACACCGTAGTAGCAACACCTGAGGATGCGGAAAAGATTGAAATTCCCAGTACGGAAGACATTCTTTCGGGATACACATACAACAGACTGACGGAAGCTATGGATTACATCAAGGAAACACTTCCCGGAATGTTTGTTCCTCTTGCGTATGTCCCCGAACCCGTCGGAGCGGGAGCGGAACTCTGCGGATTGGAACAATTCTTTATGTGGTGTCAGACCGAGATGGATCTTGCGAAGAAATTGGTCGATATTTACGTCGAAACCGCAACGACAGGTGCTGAGGCTATAGCAAAAAGATACGGAATGGCTTTGCTGAACACATCCGCCGTTCTCGAGAACAGCGACACCATGTCACCCGCAATGATCAAAGAAATCTCGCCTCCCGCATTGAATAAACTGGTAAGAGGATGTCTTTCCAAAGGTGCCGGACCGCAGATATTCTATCACTTCTGCGGCAACCACAAGGATGACTATATGCTGTATCCGGGAAAGATTGTGTTCACTCCTCTCACTATAATGCAGATCGGATACTGGGACAGAGAGGAATTTCCCGCCGAAATCATGAAGAAAACATACGGCAACCTGTGCGCCATAATGCCTTCGGTAGATACGAAACTGTTTGTCATAGAAGACAACCAAAAAGAAATCTACGAACATGCAAAATCTCAGATCGAGAACGGTATCGACACAAAATGCGGAATGATTTTAGGCACAACATGCGAAGTACCGCCGATATCATACGAATACAACATCAAATCCCTAGTCAAAGCAGCCGACGATTTCGGAAGATATGATAAAATCGATAAAGAAATCACAATGCCCGTAATGAGCAGATGATTGCGTATATTACGGCAAATTTGTCGATAACGGTTTAAACAATCTTTACATTATACCAGACATGGGAGAATCATTCAGATTCATCCACTGTTCGGATCTTCACCTCGGATGCAGATTTTCAGGTATTTCGAACGCGGATGAACGCCTCGGAAAGAGGCTTCGCGAATCGGTATTCGCAGCTTTAGACAGTATCGTAACATTCGCCAAGAAAGAAAAAATCGATTTCATAGTCTTCTCAGGCGACATCTTCGACAGTACCAACGAGACACCCCTTACCAGGAGTAAATTTGCCGATGCAATCGCTTCGGTGAAGATTCCGTGTTTCATCATCTACGGAAACCACGACACCAAGAGGAAATGGGAAACTTCGATACCTCTGCCTAAAAACGCATATGTTTTTCCCGAAGAAGTAACACACACCTACTTCGAAAAAGACGGAAACAAAGTCGCCGAACTCATAGGAATGAGCTTTTCTTCGGTTTCTCCCGATAAGGATTTCACATCCGATGTAAAGAAAGAAAGCAACCTGTTCTCGATAGGTGTATTCCACTGCAACGTAGACGGTGCAAACGACGATAATTACGCACCGTGTAAGCTTTCCGAATTAAGAAAGAAAAACATCGACTACTGGGCATTGGGACACATTCACAAAGGCGAAATGCTCAGCAGAGTGCCTTATGTCGTCTACCCAGGAAACACACAGGGCATGGATCCCAAAGAAACGGGAGAGAAAGGAGCGTATGCGGTAACGGTCAAAGACGGTGCCGTTGCGGATATTTCATTCTTTAAAACATCCGCAATCGATTGGTTCGACGTAACCGCAGACATTACCGATAAGAC
Organism: uncultured Methanomassiliicoccales archaeon; assembly: GCA_964504055.1. Taxonomy (GTDB): domain Archaea; phylum Thermoplasmatota; class Thermoplasmata; order Methanomassiliicoccales; family Methanomethylophilaceae; genus Methanarcanum. Next base: position 14,328 of record CAZDCU010000029.1, on the reverse strand, counting down.
CGACCTGAACGAAGTTCTCGACGGAATTCACAGGGAAGTGAAAAAAGGAAACATAATTTCCGTGAAATTCACGGGAAGAGGTCCTTTGGATGCAGTATTGCGTACGGGAGGTCTCGAAAGCATCAAAAAGATGATCGAATCCGCAACGGGATGCGCTGTTTCATCCATTGATATCAAATCCGTTCCCGAAATCGATCTTGAGGCAAGATCCGAAAACAACGATTTTATCTCCGCTGCGATAAACTTCGGAAAGGTAATGTCATCATACGACAGACAGAGAAAAATCGATATGATCTGTTCCACAACGGTTTCCCAATCGAAAAGAGAATTATTCGAATCGTTCTCGGATGAGGAACTGAAAGAAATCATCGACGATGCAACTTATTTGGTGATCGAGAAAATTCTGGGGGCGGACCGATGAAGATCAAAAGCATCAGCATCAGATCTTTCGGCAATCTTCTCCGCTGGAATTCCGGAGAGCTGAAAGACAATATGACTCTCATTTACGGCCGTAACGAGAGCGGTAAATCCACAATCACCGAATTCATCAGATCCACTCTGTTCCCGCTCGGCGGTAAAAAAGCGACATATCCGCTGTCTTCGAAGAACGATTCGGGCTCTATAGAAATCGTCATGGACAACGGAGAAAGAAGAAAACTCATCCGCGAACAGAAAAAAGTGAAAGAAGAATCCGGAAAAAGAACGGTTTCCGAAGAATTCCCGAACATGGATCCCGCAACATACCGTGCGTTATACGGTCTGGATCTCGAACAGCTTACCGAAAACAAGGTAATCTCATCCGGAGACTTCAGAGGTAAATTCCTTACGATTCCCGGAGGAGAAAACATCCCCGAAGTATCCAAAGAAATCGACGGAAGACTCGAAGAACTGATGTCTCCCGGAAAGATGTCCGACACAAGGGAAATCGGCGCATGCCTGAAAGAAATCGACAGCATCAACAATGAGATTTCGGAAATTGAATCGAAACTCGACGAATACGATTCACTCTGTCAGGAAAGAGAAGCACTGAGGGACACCGTCAGAGAGAAGAAAAAACTCATGGATCTCAGCGGAAACGAGAGAGCTAAAAGAAGACTTATCAAATCACAGTCGGCAAATCTCGCACACCTCGAAGAACTCGAAACGGAATCACTCAGACTTTCTGATTACGAATCATTCAATCCCGAGGACAAATTAAGAATGGATGCCCTCGGAAAAGAAATCGAAGAACTGAAAAACGAAATTCCTTCCGATAACAGTCTGAAAAACGCAAATGCGGTACTTTCGAAATACGACGATCTGGAAAAAATATGCTCCGAATCGTCAAAATATCTCAGTGAAAAAGAAACAGTATCAAGACTCGGCATTGAGATCAACTCAATAAAAAGCGAAATCTCCGACATAGAAACAGACACAGGATGGTCAAGCGAAGAAGCATCCAAAGTGAAGAACGGTCAGTACATCGTAAGCAAAGCGGAAAGAGTACTTCAGAGACGTAACGGATCGAATTTCGGAAAGAAAGAATACATGCTCTTCGGCATCGGCATTATCGGAATCGCAGTTGCGGCGTTGGGATTTGCTTTCCTGAAGAATTATATGGTCTGCGCTGCAGGTGCGGCCGTTGCACTGATAGGATTTGTTATTCCTTTCATCATCGTTTCCAGAAGAAAGAAGAATCCTCTCAACTGGGAAGACTGGATTGCAAACGAAGGGTATCCCGAAGGAATCACTCCGGAAAGAGCGATTATTCTTGCGGAAAATCTCCGCAAACTCTGCGATCTTAACGAAAAATTAAGAAAATATGAGTTGGAAAGACAGTCGCTTACCGCTTCGACATCGCTGTTTGAAAGAACACTTTCACCCGTCGCAAGATCCTTCGGTCTCCGCGGAAGTACGGAAGAAAACATCGGAGAACTCAGAGCGATGATGAACGATGCCGTTACCGCAAAAGCCGAGAACGAACGCATCGGAAAAACAAAAGAAAAACTCAAAGCCGATACCGACGAAAGGAACAGACTCGTGAAGAAATGGGGTTCCGAGGATAAATTCAACGAAGCCCACGAGAGAAAACAGAGACTTACCGATGTGAAAAAAGAGATTGAAACTCTCAGAACAAGCATCGAATCCACAACAGGACTTTCGATACAGGAACTGAAAGCATTCATCGAAAACGATGTCCCCGACACCGAAGATCTGAAAGACGATTCCGAACAGTGCAATCAGAGAATCGGAGAAATCACACAGATTATGTCCGGTCTTATGGACGATGACGAATACGGAAAACTCCAGACTGAAAAAATGAATGCGGAAACCAGACTGAAAGAACTGATCCGCGAATGGGCCGTATACAGTGTAGCGCAGACAATCATCCGCGATTCCTGCAACAGATTTTATTCGGATCTTCAGCCCACTGTTGTCACCAACGCAAACAGATATCTTTCACTCATGACGGACGGAAGATATCAGCTTGACAACGATCCGAGGGACGAGGAAATTTATGTGAGGGACAACACAACAAGAAAGAATTCCTCGCAGTGGAGTTCCGGTCTCGGAGATCAGATTTATCTTTCGGTGAAAATGGCCTTGGCCGAAGAAATCACTGCGGAAAAAATGCCGATGATCTTCGACGATGTTCTCGTCCGTTTCGACGACGACAGAAAACAGGGCGCATGTAAAGCGATATACGAATTCTCGAGAAAGAATCAGGTGATAATGTTCACCTGCGACAGAGTCGTATGCAACTACATGAGACTCGAAGGCGAAATAAACGAAATAACGCTCGGATGACGGAGAAACACACTCCGTCATCCAATGTCGTTAATATTTAATATAACAGTTATTATTCGAGAATCAGAGGAAACTGCGGTCTCCTCGTATCACTGATCACTATCACGATTACGGCCGATTCAAGGAAGAACGGCATGTATATGACAAACCGATTCCCGCCGAGGCGGGATCAAATGAGAAGGATGGGCATCCCGGGAAGGGATGTGGAAACGAAATCCGCTGTGGGACGTAGGAGCCCGGAGAAGGCGGAACGAAAGCAGTGGCTGCGGGTCGAGACAGAACGGTTTTCTCGTATAACCTCACGGAGAGGATTCATACGAACATAGATCCGACTGCAACAAAATATCTGATTAAAGCAAAACTGAGCGCCGACGGTATCGTTGACAAACCCGATGTCGTCGGAGCGATTTTCGGACAGACCGAAGGTCTTCTCGGAGACGAACTCGATCTCCGCGACCTTCAGAAGTCCGGAAGGATCGGAAGAATCGAAGTCGATGTACAGTCCAAGAACGGAAAATCCGAAGGTATCGTTCTTGTTTCTTCATCGCTCGATCAGGTCGAAACAGCTATACTTGCATCTGCATTGGAAACAATCGACCGTGTCGGTCCCTGCAAAGCAGGCATGAGAGTTCTCGGAATCGAGGATGTCCGTGTCTCGAAGAGGGAACAGGTCGTCGAGAGGGCAAAAGAACTTCTGAATGATTTAATCAAACAGAGCAAAGGAAAATCATCCGATCTCACCGAAAGCATCAGGCAGAGCATTCAGGTTGAAGAAATCACAACATACGGTAAGGACCACTGCCCCGCAGGACCCGCCGTTAAGGATTCCGAAGCAATCATTATCGTCGAAGGAAGATCCGATGTCCTCAATCTTCTGAGAGCAGGTGTAAAGAACGCAATCGCTGTCGAAGGAACAAACATTCCCGAAACTGTTCAGGAACTTTCTAAAGAGAGAGTAGCAACAGCATTCGTCGACGGTGACAGAGGAGGAGAACTCATTCTCAGAGAACTCTTCCAGGTTGCGGAAGTCGATTTCGTCGCAAGGGCACCCCGTGCACACGAAGTCGAAGAACTCAGTGCAAAACAGCTCACCAAGTGCCTCAGGAACAAAGTCCCGTACGACCAGTACATGGAGATGAACAAGCTCAACGGTCAGGACAGCGAAGAGGGAGAATCAAGATTCAAACACCCCAGGGAAGAGGAACACCGCGGAAGAGACCGTGATGAATTCCGCAGAGAAAACAGGGAAGACAGGCGCAGAGACCGTGACGAAGGTCGCAGGGAACGCGACGACAGCCGTGAAGACGACCGCCGCGGAAGAGACCGTGATGAATTCCGCAGAGAAAACAGGGAAGACAGGCGCAGAGACCGTGATGAAGGTCGCAGCGACGAACACCGCAAAGAACGCGAACTCAGGGAGAAGAGGAAAGACCGCTTCAACACCGATGCAGCTGACAGATTCAAGAAGAAAGAAGAACCCGTCGAAGCAGAGGAAGAACCGATTGCAGAGGAACCCGTTGCAGAAGAGACTGTAATCGAGGAAACTGTTGCCGAGGAACCTGTTGAAGTTGTCGAAGAGCCTGTCGTTGAGGAGAAACCCAGGAGAGGCAGGAAGCCCAAGAAGAAAGAAGAGGAATCCGTTGCCGAGGAACCTGTTGAGGAGAAACCCAGGAGAGGCAGGAAGCCCAAGAAGAAAGAAGAGGAACCTGCTGTCGAAGAGCCTGTTGTTGAGGAACCCGTCGCAGAGGAAAAGCCCAAGACCATCCGCTCCAAGAAGAGAGATGCGGCAAGGCAGACCAAGACACTCTCCCCCGAGCAGCAGACATACCGCGACATGCTCCTTGACATGGCATCCACTCACAACGCAAAGATCCTCAACTCCGAAAATGAGATCATCCGCGAAATCGCAGTGAAGAATCTCGTCGACTCACTCAAGAGCGATTCGGAGAATGTGAATACAATCGTCTTCGACGGTGTGATTTCGCAGAGAATCCTTGATGTTTCATCATCCAACGGAATTCAGACTGTCGTAGGAACGAGGAAGGGTAACATCACCAAGATGCCTTCCGGAATAACAATCTGGACAAAGGAAGATCTCTACTGATGACATCGGAAAAGAAGCCGGTATCAAAATGGGCGGATGTAGAGGGGATGACCTCCACCGAAGAGATCCTCATCCCCTCCGATCCCCTCGACCGTGTACTCGGACAGAAAGAACCTATCGCATTGGCGAGGATCGCTGCAATTCAGCGCAGACACCTCCTTCTCGTAGGTCCTCCGGGTACAGGTAAATCGATGATTGCGAGAGCAATCTCGATGCAGCTCCCGAAAGTGAAATCCGAAATCAGGGTTGCAGACAACCCCGAGAACCCCGAAAGGCCGTTCCTCGAAATCCTCACCGAAGAGGAAGTAAACAGGGAAAACACCGCACTTTCGGGAGCATCGGGAAAGCTGCTGGAACCCGAAAAGGCACCGAAACATGTTGCGGAAAAATTAGGATACGTGTGCAGAAACTGCAACACATATTCCCTTCCCAGCGAAGTGAACTGCCCCAACTGCGGTAAAACGAAGTTGGATATGGGTTCGATGCAGAACAATCCCTTCGGAGATCTGCTCGGAAATGTCTTCGGAACAATGCCTATGTCCGTCGGAAAAGAGAAAGTCAACACAACAAGGACACTCGCCGACGGAACGGAGGAAACGGTTGTCTTCGAACGCGCAGGCGATAAAATCCGTATGCTCGATCAGAAGGCACTGGAAAAGAGAAGACAGGTCGACAAGAACTCCAAGCAGAAAGTACTCGTGAAATTGGACAGAGATCCGTTTGTCCTCGCAACAGGCGCTTCCGAAACAGAGCTGTTGGGAGATGTGAGACACGATCCCTACGGCGGACACCAGGGACTCGGTACACCCGCTTATGAGAGAGTGATTCCGGGTGCGATTCACGAAGCTCACGAAGGTGTGTTGTTTGTTGATGAAATCTCCCATCTCGGAGAACTGCAGAGATACATCCTCACCGCTATGCAGGACAAAGAATTCCCGATTACGGGAAGAAACCCGCAGAGCGCAGGTGCAAGTGTCAAAGTGGATCACGTACCGTGTGATTTCATCCTCGTCGCTGCATGTAACATACAGGACCTTGAAAACATCCTTTCACCGCTGAGATCGAGAATCATAGGTGGAGGGTATGAAGTACTCGTGGATGTCGCAATGCCCGATACCGACGAAAACAGAGCGAAATACGCTCAGTTCGTTGCACAGGAGATTACCATGGACGGTCACATCCCCCACGCCACAATAGGTGCTGTAGAAGCTGTGATCAACGAAGGAAGACTCCGTGCGAAGAAAGACAAACAGATTAACTCGCTCACACTCAGACTGAGGGAACTCGGCGGACTCATAAGGGCCGCAGGAGATCTCGCATTCGTAGAAGGTGCTCCCCTGATTACGGAGGACCACATCGCAAGAGCTCTCAGACGTGCAAGACCCGCAGAGGATCAGATCAAAGAGATTTACGGTTCATACACCAAAGGTCTCTCCAAGGACCTCTCGGAATCTCAGAAACAGAGAACCTCCGACTACTACATGGAAAACGAGCACATCGGCGACACGATGTTCAACTGATCCGGGGTTTATCCCCGGATTCAATTTTTTTTTAAAAATTCATCTGAACGGGGCCGTTCATACGCATTGCGGATTCTCCGTCCTGATAGAAAGAATACAGAACTTCGGTTTCTCTGAATCCGTTTCTTCTGTAGAATTTTATCGCACGTGTATTGGTCGGTTTTACTTCCAAGGTCATTCCGTGTATTCCCGTCATCATACAGACCAAACGGAACCTGTTCAGTAATTCCTGACCTATTCCTCTGCTTCTGTACTGAGGACTCACTGCAAACAGCATAATTCTGCCGAGGTTGTCTCCTGTCCTCGTAGAAAATAAGAATCCGATGGGTTCGCCGATGATATCGCACGCAACCAACTGTCCCTGGGGCCAGAGACTGCTGAAGTGATAGAACACTTCGGGGCGGAAAAATTCATCGAAAGAGGACAGGAGTATAGAATAAAGCTTATCTGCGTCCTCCGGTCTGAATTCTCTTACTGTCATCCTTTCTGCACTTCCGCCTGCGTATGATGTTCACCGCCAACACGGCGACACACAGCACTATAATGGGGATGTATTTCAATGGTATGAAATTGATGTCCGTCATTCCCCCGGTAACCGTTACCGTTTCCGTATGTTGGTAGGCATCGTTGCCGTCGGTGACTCTGAGAACTATGTCGTATGTTCCTGCGGAAAGATTCAATGCGATTCTTTTACCGCTTCTGTCGATGTATCCGTCGCCGTCGATATCCCATTCGTATACTGCGGATTCCGGTGCATAGGATGAAGAAGCATCGATCATGAAGGTGTTTCCTTCAGTCATATCTCCCGTTATTTTTACGTCGATAACAACATCGTCCGCAGATTCCGTTCCCCAATCGGTTATGAAATATTCTGCGTAAAGATCTGCGATTTCTTTTGAATCGACAATCACGGCGACTTCTCTGTTTTCATTTAAGGATGTATCAGACCAATTAACCGATCCGATCCAAACCCTGTTGTCGGCAATTATTCCCTTGTTATGGAGCATATTGTCCGCAGAAGATGTTCTTACCGCAATGGAATCGTATTCTTTCAGAACATCACGTATTCCGTATCCGTCTTTCTCGTCTGCATCTTCATCCGAATCGAATGTTACGTCGATCAGCAGTCTGCTGTCCGCATCCGAAGAAATCATCCATTGGATTGGGTTATCTTCGCCGTCAATCCATTCGTATTCGACTTCCAACTGTTCCGAATACAGTCTCGTTTCCGCAGACTGCATGAAATCTCTCAGTGCATCATAACTGAAATCCGGCGAAAGTACAGGAGTTACCGTGGCATCGTATGATTCAAAAGATGTCTTTGAAGGAATGTACTTCCCGTAACTGCCTTTCTTTTCCTTCGGATAGAGATCTTCGAATTTTACGATATCATACGTTCCCGAAAAATCGGATTCGAAAACCGATTCCATGTATTCTGCGTATTCTTCAGATTCAATAATTGCGCCCCATCCTCTGTTGCTTGTGAAAGAGGATTCGGTCCAATTCTCTGAAGTTACAATCACTTTGTTTCCGTCGATTACGGCGTATTTCGAATGAAGATAGTCGTAACGCTTGTATCCGTCTTCGGAAGAAATGAATCTGATATCTGCGCCCCAGGATTTCAGCGTAGACATTGCCGTTCTTTCCGTTACGGATATTCCTCCCGCAGGCGAACCTTCAAGAAGGATCCTTACCGCAACTTTACCGTTCATCGCATGGATAAGGGACGATACGACATCGGAATCGGTCAGAAGGTAAACGGATATGTCTATTGACGTTTCCGCCCCGTAAAGGGCGTTTTTGAGAGGAATTCCTTTTGAATCCGGGAACACAAATGGCGTAACCGTTGCCTCAAATCCCTCAGGTATCTCAAAATCACTGCGCCCCGGGATTACAATCGACCAATCTTTTGCGGAATCTGTATCGATTATCGAAATTCTCGATGCGTAACATTTCTTTGCTATTTTCTTGAAACTGTCTCCGTTCCAACCTTCCGTTGAGGTGACATTTCCGTAGACGAATGTATCGATGATTTCTTCACCTTTCATGAGCATGACGTCATCGCCGCTGTCGCTCAGAGTGAAATTTTTGGCTGTCACTCCCTTCTCGCCGTGAATAACGTAATTTTCAATGCAGGCCCATGATTCCGGTTCCGCTTTCAATATGAATAATGTCTCCGAACCTCTGAGAACGATATCTTCGGTGAATTTCACCGTACCTTCGCCGTCACTGAGATGATAGTTCTTCAGATTGATCTCACTGTTACCGTAATTTGTTACCGCAACGCCTTCAAACTGCCCCGTAGGAAGTACGGCAGACAGTCTTAACAGACTGTAATCCGAACCGTCTGATACGTCCGCCGTGAACGTCGGAAGTAGAAGGATAATGATGAATAATGCAGTAAATGCTCTCTTCATGAGAGGGCCATCTTCAGCATTACATAAACCGAAAAATGATAATGTTAGCCGTTAGTCCCCTTTCGGGGACTTTCGGCTTTCAAATGTGTTTTATGAGATCGTAAAGCGTCGCTTCCGGATCTTTCGATTTAACGACACCGGATGCGAGCAGAACACCGGATGCGCCCAATTCCAAAGCTTTGGCGACATCGTCACCCGTCTTGACACCCGCTCCGCAGAGAACGGAAATCTTCTTGCTGACGGATTTGACGGAATTTACCGTGTCTTCGATGATGAGAGGGTTTGCCGTAGTAACGGAAACATCTCCTCCGATCAGTTCGGGAGGCTCGATTGCGATGAAATCCGGGTGGAATGAAGCAACAGATGCCGCTTTCCTGACGGATTCCGCACAGACCATTGTAATCAGATCATCCGCTTTCGCAAGCTCAACGGATTCTCCGATTACTTTGTCATCGGCTCTGTGTTCCGAGTGGTTCACAAGTGTACCGACGGCTCCCGTTGACTTGATCATCGATGCCGTGACCCAACCGGTGGACGATCCCGGAGCGTGGGGATCCGCATTCTGTGAGAATACGGGAATCTTCACCGCTCTCGCGACGACACCGAGTTCGACCATCGGAGGACATACGGCGATGGTAACCCCTGATTTCTGGGAAACAGCCTCGCAGATCTTTGCGAGTCTGAGCGAACCTTCGCCGTCGACCTCTCTGTATGCCTTGAAGTTGACGACTATTGCCGGCGTCTTGAGATCAGTCAAGGTCTTCCATCCTCTTTGTGAGTTCTTTGAGGACCTCAGGTCTTGAAGTGTACTCCATTTCCTCGGGTCCGAGGACTGCGGGCATGAAGGGTCCGTGTGTCCTCATGAACTTGGATGCCTTGACGGCGTTGTTGCGGACGTAGTCCCACTCTGCACCCTTGAAGTAGTCGACAGGCACGTGTGTTCCTGCGGGCGATCCCATGGGTTCGAGACCCTGAAGGTGACCGTCTACGAGCTGGAATCCGAGACAGCAGATTCTCGGGGGTCCGTCGAAGTAGGTAGGTGTTGAGTCTTCGGGTGAACAGGGGTAGAATGCACCGTAGTGCGATCCTCTCATCCATCCTGCAACGAGCATTGTGTTCATGAAAGGCTGGAGGTACTCACCGACGGAAGGCATTCCGCTCTGTGCCCTTACGACGCAGACAGGGTCGTCCTTTCCGACGTATTTACCTGCAGTGAGGTTGAGTTTGTCTGTGGAGACAACAGCTGCGGTACCGAGACCTGCACGGCTGAAGACCCTCTTGATTGCGTATCTCGATGTGTCACCGAGAAGCGAGAGAATACTGAGTGTCTCTTCGGGTGCCGACATAATGACCTTCTTGTGGTCCATAACGTCGTGGATTTCGACATCGAATCCTTTCTTTGCCCTGGCATCGATAACGAGGCCGGTTGTTGTGAAAGGATCGAGGAAAATCTTCGAAAGGGGAAGTGAATATGCAGAGGGCTCTGTCTTGTCTGCCATAAAGAACATGACAGGCTCGGATTTCCTCTCTTCGAATTCCATCTCGGCGGATCCGGGTCCTGCTCCCTTGATGTTTCCCGAGAACGAATCTGCGAGGAGATCCTGTCCCGCTCCGTAAAGGTGCATCTTCCTTGCAAGCTGTGCTGCCTCGTAGAATGCATCCCATGCGAGCTTGTGAACATCTTTGTTGTTCTCGCCCTTGTAGTGTGTCATAAAGAGATTGATATCGTCTCCGACACGTGTGACGTAGTAGTCTTCGAGAATGCCCTGGTTGACTCCCTCTTTGAGCATCTCATCGCATTTCGCCATCATGTCCGGGTGGGGCCTTGTGTGTCCGCAAACCGAACCTACATCGGCCTTGATTACTGAAACCGTTACTTTCTGTGCCATGTGGTCACCGCAGTTTATCGGTCTACCTAATTGCGCGTAATATAATAAGGTTGTTGGCTGTCTTCCGTCAAAAACGGAACGATGTGCCAGACATTGACTTTTTATTATGAGTTTCCGGAAAATGTCTATGAGCCAGAAGAGTTATTCTGAATTTTTGATTGATTTTGATGAAATATCCGTACAATTCCGTACGTACCGATAAAATACTCTTCGCGCATACCTGTTCCCGTATGAGACTGGGGCTCGGGATTGACACAGGCGGGACATATACGGATTCAGTCCTGATTGACATGGATTCCGGAACGGTTATCGGTTGTTCTAAGGCTCTTACAACATACGGCGACCTTTCTTCGGGAATAACGGAATCCGTCCGCGGATTGGGTTCTCTTGAAAATATTACGCTTGTGTCTCTTTCGACGACACTTGCAACAAATGCCGTCGTAGAAGGGAAAGGGTGCCGTGTGGGATTAATTACAATCGGCAAGGATGTAACTCCCGAGATAGATGTCGCAATGTACGGCAGTGTAGAAGGAGAATTCGATCTCAGAGGCAATCTCGTAAAAGAATTGGATATCAAAGATGCCGAGGACATACTGCATCAGATGAAAGGTTATGTCGATTCTCTGGCAATATGCGGATATCTGAGCTCGAGATTCCCCGAACATGAAATCCGCGTAAAAGAATCAGCGGAATCGATTCTGAACGTACCTGTGGTGTGCGGACACGAACTGACGGCAAAATTGGGTTTCGGAGAAAGACTCAACACCGCACTGATGAACGCAGGACTTATCCCGGGAATAATAAAACTGATTGATTCCGTGAAAAAATCACTGTCATCCTTGGGAATCGATGCACCGCTGATCATCGTCAAAGGCGACGGATCCGTCATGAGTTCTTCGTCTGCGATTGCAAGGCCCGTCGATACCGTAATGTCCGGACCTGCATCAAGTCTTACGGGCGCAATGACAGATCCTTCTGTGACAGATTCATTGGTAATCGACATCGGAGGTACAACGACGGATATCGGTCTTGTGAGCGGAGGATTTGTCCATACAATCGAAGAAGGTGCTTCGATCTGCGGTCACAGAACGAGAGTCCGTGCGGCGGATATCTGCACATACGGATTGGGCGGAGACAGCGGAATCACGGCATCCGGCAAAGAGATACAAATCACGGAAAAACGTGTGATTCCGATCTGCGTAGCATCGTCGAAATGGCCCTCTTTTAAAGAGAAATTGTCATCTGCTGGCTCTGCTGCGGAATGCACATTCCTTGTCACTGCAGATAAAAAGCATAAACTTCCCGGAAACACACCTGTTTCACTCAGCGAAGCTGAAACAAAATACAACCTTACTGCAGATGAAATTGAATCGTTTGAACAGGAACGTATCTTTTCACGTATCGCTTTCACACCTACCGACGTACTTGCTGCGGAAGGAAAGTATTCCGAATACGATTCCGAAGCATCCGTCATCACAGCGGATATCATTTCATCGTCGCTTTCGCTTACACGCGAAGCATTTCTCGGAAAAGTCAGAGATCTTGTGGTTTCCAAACTCATCAACTGCATCGAGGACTATCTCGCACGCGGAAAGGGAGAAGGAATAGAAACCTATGGGCGCGTAGGTCAGGCAGATGACGTAAAAGAGGATATATTCACATCAATCGTCGGAATCGGAGCGCCTGCGGGCGCATGGATGCCCGAAGCAGCCTCGGCACTCGGATTGAAATTGGTCATTCCGGAACATCACGATGTAAGGAACGCGATAGGTGCAATTCGCAGCAGAATCACAGAATATGCGGAAATTGCGGTACGTGCGGCACCTAACGATTTTTCGGTAAATCCGGAATGCAGAGTGTACTCTCCCGACGGAAGTCATTATTTCAGGGGGAAAGAAGAAGCACTTGACTTTGCGAAAAAAGAAGGCATCCGTATCGCAAAAGAAAGAGCGATTGCATCGGGCGCGAAGAATCCCGATGTAGATGTGAGAATGACAGAGAACATACTTCACGACCCTCTGAGTAATTTGGATCTCTTCCGCGGTGCGGATGTAATCGTGAAAGCATATGCGGAACCCGATGTCGGCATTCTTCGTAAAATGACATCAAGTTAAAATAAAATCAAACATTGAAAATATCCCGGAGGACACTCACATGTTCTGTAAAAAATGCGGAACCGACATCGGTAATTCGAAATACTGTTCTAACTGCGGGCAGCATTCCGAAGTAAAGTCCTGTAAGAAATGCGGGGCGAATATCGGCGATTCAGAATACTGCCCCATCTGTGGACAGCATTCCGAAACAAAATTCTGTAAGAAATGCGGAGCAGATATCGGTGATTCGGAATATTGTCCTAACTGCGGACTGTCTACCAAAGCAAACTTCTGCAAAAAATGCGGAGCAGATATCGGTGATTCGGAATATTGTCCTAATTGTGAGCGGCATTCTGAGGCAAAGTTCTGCAAAAAATGCGGGGAATATATCGGCAAATCAAAATACTGTCCCAAATGCGGACAGTCCGCCGATGCACCTGTAAAATACGAACAGAAAAACGGTGTCAAAGTCAACAAGATTGCATACGGCCTCATAGCTATATTCCTCGGCGACCTCGGAATTCACAGATTCTACGCCAGAAAAATTCCGTCCGGCATTATCTATCTTCTGTTCTGCTGGACAGCTATACCTGGAATCCTCGGACTCGTAGAAGGTATACTGGCACTTGTAAAACCCAGTGATGAAAACGGAGATCTTACAGTCGATCCGGACAGTTTCTTCGTCTGAATTCTCACAAATGATGCGGATTTATTCGCATCAATTCCTTTTTTTTCCGTATTCTGAGGCTTTCTTCAGAAACGATTCCGCAAACGCAGGATTCGAATAATAGTACAGATGAGGGAATCCCGCAATAATCTGCCCGTCATCGTGAATGCATTTGTAAGAATTACCGTCAACATCGGTCGCAGTCCAATCATCGCCGTTGCTGTCACTGTCCCAATGATGGAATTCATGTGCTTTGATTGCACCTTCGACATATGGAGAATGTAAGTCAACGTAACCGAATCTGACCAATCCCTGCGTTCTTTTTGTCTCTCCTTTGATGATGCCGCACATATCATACATCCTGCCGTCGGCACCTTCCATTCTCTCATGAAGATACATAAAACCCCCGCACTCGGCAAGACAGGGCATACCGTCGGAGAGATTCTTTCCGATTGAATCAATCATGGAATGATTTTCACTCAGTGTTTCCGCATAATTTTCGGGATATCCTCCGTAAAGAATCAGTGCATCCGCTTTGGGGACAGTTTTATCATGAATCGGTGAAAATCCTACAATTTCTGCACCCATCGATTCCAATAAAGCGAGATTGTCGTGATACATAAAACAGAATGCTTCGTCATCGGCTACGGCGATTCTTACATTGTATCTGTTTTCAGGCATCTTCGGTGTATCGAATTCAATCTCGGTTGCAGTACCCGCCAACCTGATCAATGCATCGATATCCAACGTCTTTTCGAACCTTTCGGCCAACTCATTCAGCATCTCTTTTATTCCGGAAATCTCATCGGGCATAACAAGACCCAGATGTCTGCTTTCCAATCTTATGTCCT
>CAZDCU010000028.1:10317-19725 GCA_964504055.1 uncultured Methanomassiliicoccales archaeon | reverse complement strand
TGTTTCCCGAACCGACGGTAATCGTCGATAGGGATTCACAGTTTTTGAATACCCCGTATCCGATAAATGTGACAGAATCCGGAATAAATGCCGAAGTCAGTGATTTGCATTTTTCAAAAGCAAAATATCCGATGGATGTGACTGAATTACCGATAGTCACGGAAGTGAGTCCCGTACAGCCGCTGAACGCTTCGCTTCCGACGGAAGTGACAGAATCTCCGATTACAATCGATTTTACGGATTCGATAAGGTGCTTGTACGAACAGTTGCGATAGGCGTCAGGTATCGCACCCGATCCGGAAAACTCAAGTTTTCCTGTATCGGGATCGAATGTCCATGTGACTTCTCCGGATGTACCGCTGTATGCAACATCCGCCTCCGAATCACAGGATGACATAACGGACAACAGCGCAAATACAACCGCAGCTGCCGCTGCAGCGAATATAATGCACCGTATCGGTGTGAATCCGTTACTCCTTCCGGAGACACTTTCGAGAGAGTCCACACTGATGTATTTCATCACCTAAATTAAATACTTACATTCTTAAACACGGAAATACCGAAGGAAAAACTGACCTTCATATTTATATACGGGGTAATTTTAATCACCCCCCTGTAAGGAGTCATAGAAATGAGTGCCGATTTGCCGATGGAGAGCCCGGATGAGGATGTAACACGTGTACGTCTTCCCAACATCAAAGAAGGGGAGATGTTCGGTATCGCAGACCAACTGCTCGGAGCATCCAAAATAAGGGTTATGTGCGAGGACGGCACGTCCAGGGTCGGAAGAATTCC
Source organism: uncultured Methanomassiliicoccales archaeon (assembly GCA_964504055.1). GTDB lineage: Archaea > Thermoplasmatota > Thermoplasmata > Methanomassiliicoccales > Methanomethylophilaceae > Methanarcanum. The sequence goes on along the minus strand of CAZDCU010000028.1, from coordinate 18,930 downwards.
TGGAAAAATCAAGAAGAGGATGTGGATCAGAGAAGGAGATCTTCTGATCATATCCGTTTGGGACTTCCAGCCCGATAAGTGTGACGTAAGATTCCGTTACACCAAAACACAGGCAGTCAACCTCAGTAAGAGAGGAAAGGTCCCGAAGAACCTCGATATATTCTGAAACGGTGTGATCGCATGCCGTCGTATGATGAGATTTATGCTCACTTAGAGCGTCATGTCGACGAGCTGAAGACAAACAGAACCGGAGACGAAAAACATACCGAAGGAGAAGTCTTCGACAAACAGACTCTCCTGGTCATCTATGACTTCATGACCGCCGGTTATATCGATTCGGTACATTACACAATATCCACCGGAAAAGAAGGAAACGTTTTCTACGTCACGGACGAAGACGGAGATCCTTTTGCACTCAAAATTTTCAGAACTTCCACTTCTACATTCAAGCGTGTATCGAAGTACATCGAAGGAGATCCGAGATTCAAAGGTCTGTGCGGCAACAGAAGAAAACTGATTTACGCATGGACGAATAAAGAATTCAAGAATCTCAGAAGGTATCACGTGAACAATATCCGTGTGCCGGAACCGATAGAATTCGAGAAAAACTGTCTTCTCATGGAATACATCGGAGACAGCAACGGTCCCGCTCCGCAGCTCAAAGATGCGGAACTGAAAAGACCGAATATGACATACAAAGAATGCATCTCATTCATAGTCGACGGATACAGAAAAGCACATCTCATACACGGCGACCTGAGTGAGTACAATATCCTCATATGGAAAGACAAACCCGTACTGATCGACTGCGGACAGGCACTTACGTCCGATCACTTCAATGCGAAAGACTTCCTTATGAGGGACATAACGAACCTGAACAGGTTCTTTAAGAACAGAGATGTTGACATCATGGATCCCGATGAGATCCTCGAAAAAGCAATGAGCGGAGATGAGAAAGAATGAGATCCATAAGGATACCTCAGGACAGAGTAGGCACCATAATCGGTACCAAAGGAGAGACGAAGAAGATGATTCAGAATATTTCCGGTATCAGCTTCGATGTGGATACGGAAGGAGAAGTCATCATACACGACGAAGTCGAGACTGCCGATCCTCTCATGGCTCTGAAAATCATCGACGTAGTCAAAGCAATCGGAAGGGGATTCGCTCCCGACAGAGCGACAAGACTCTTCGACGACGATGAATATCTTGAAGTTGTCGATCTCAAAGAATTCGTGGGAGGAAGGAACAACCAACTCTCGAGAATCAGAGGAAGGCTCATCGGTACCGGCGGTAAGACAAGACAGATTATCGAAGATCTTACCGGCTGTTATGTTACAATTTACGGAAACACCGTAGCGCTTATAGGAAATTCCATAAGTCTTCCTGTTGCGAAACATGCCGTGGAACTCATTCTCAACGGCAGCGAACACGCCACTGTTTACCACTACCTTGAGAGTCAGAGACCCAGACTCAGAATAGCCGAAATGGGATTCGATCTGTGAGGTGTCAGACATGGAAGAATGGATCACAGAGGAACTCCTCGCTAAGGCAGCGGAAGTTGTTAAGGAAGGTGTCTGCGACAGATGTCTCGGCAGAATGTTCGGAAAAGTAAGTACGGGCATGACAAACGACGTCAGAGGGGCGTTTATCCGCGAAGCACTGAAGGAGACGGGACGTGAGGGAGAAGTGCAGAGTCCGTGTCCTATGTGCGACGATGTCTTCGAAATGATGGATCGTTTTGCGGATGCCGTTGCGGAAAGTGTGAATTCCGTCGAATCGGATAACTTCCTTGTAGGCAGCAGAGTAGATCCTTCGCTTCTCAAGAAAGAGAAGGAAATGATTGAAAAACTCGGTCTCGAACAGAGCGAAAGCATCAAGACCGAACTCAACAGAGAGATCGGAAAACTGGCACTGCCCATGATCCACCGCCCTGTGGAATTCAAAACACCGCAGGTTGTAGCGTGTATAGATACACGTTTCGCTGAGGTATCCCTTGATATTTCACCGATATTCATCTACGGACGTTACAACAAACTCAGCAGGGAAATCCCGCAGACAATATGGCCGTGCAGAGTATGTCACGGAAAGGGATGTCCCAGATGCAACGGCACAGGAAAGATGTACCAGACATCTGTGCAGGAAGTAATCGGAGATATAGCACTCGAGATGTCCGGCGGACAGGAACACTTCTTCCACGGAATGGGAAGAGAGGACATCGACGCACTCTGCCTCGGAGAAGGCAGACCCTTCGTCCTCGAAATCAGCAGTCCGCGTATCCGCGACATCGATCTCGACGAACTCGAAATGAGGGCAAATCAGTCCGATCTGGCTAATTATCACAATCTCCGCTTTGTACCCAGGGAAGAAGTCCAGAGGGTAAAGACAGCCACACCTACCAAGACATATAGGGTTAAAGTAAGGGCAAATGGCAAAGTTAATAAAGAAGCAGTAGATAACACGGCCTTATCGTTCAAGAATATATGCTTGGACCAGAGGACCCCCCAGCGTGTCGAGCACAGGCGTGCCGACCTCGTGAGGAACAGAACAATCCTTTGGGTAAAGGCAGATAACATCGGCGATGATACTTTCGAGCTCACACTCGAGACCGAATCCGGGACTTATGTCAAGGAATTCGTGTCCGGTGACGACGGAAGAACGCAGCCGAACTTCTCGGACGCATTGGGCATCCAATGCAAGGTCGAGGAATTGGACGTAATAGCGATCAACGATCAATGAGGGATTCAAATGCAAGCATCCAGAGGATTAAGGACAAAGACCCGCACGCTTCTCCAGAAAAAGCCGAGGGCACGCGGACTCTCACCAATCACGAAAGGATTCCAGACATTCGAGAATGGAGAGAAGGTCAACATCATCATCGACCCCAGCGTACACAAGGGAATGCCGTTCTCCAGGTTCCACGGTCTCACAGGAGTCATCGTCGGACAGAGGGGTTCCGCATACGAAGTAAATGTCAAATCGGGCAACAAGACCAAGATGGTCGTAGCACGTCCCGAGCACCTTGTTAAGAACTGAGGTGAATGAAATGTCTGAGCAATATGTTACGTTGGCAGAAGTCAGAGACCTCCTCACCGAAGCGAATGAGAAGAGAGGGGAACTCAGCACGATCCAGAAATCTGCGATGGCACATGCTCAGACCATCGCCAAGATCACGAAAGAAGATGCAGACCAGATTGTCGAAAGGACACAGGCTCTCGATTTCGTGACCGAAACGACCTCATACAAGATCGCAGACATCCTTCCGAAGTATCCTGAGGACGTTCGCGCAATATTCGCGAAAGAAAGGATTACTCTCGAACCCGATGACATTCAGAAGGTTTTGGACATCGTAGCAGAATATCTCTGAGCATCCGAGGGATACTATGGAAGAATACGCTTACATTCTTGATTACTTGGCACAGGGCATGAACCTCTCCAAAAAAGAGGCACTGTGCTACGCAGTCGGCGAGGAGGAGTTCAAACTTTTCGAACTCGTTCCCAAAGCCGGTGCAATCATTCAGTTGGATGAGAGGGTCTACATCGGTAAAGACCCCAAACTCAGGACACACATCGACCACGTGAAGAGACGTGTCGGATACAGCGACCTTACGGCAACGGCTACATCCGAACTTGAGTATGTCGTAAAAGACATAGTCGATGCAAATCCTCAGAAATACATCAAGTTCTACAACGAGGCAGGACCCATATCGATCAGGAAGCACCTTCTCGAAGAGCTCCCCGGACTCGGTAAGAAAACTGTTACGGAAATTCTCAACGCACGTAAGGCAGGTCCCTTCAAGGACTTCGAAGACCTGAAAGCGAGAGTACCCGTACTCAAGGACCCCGCCAAGCTCATCGTGGACAGAATTGTCCTCGAAATTTCCGACCGCGACAGAAGACACTACATCTTCATCCAGAGATGAACCCAGAAGAGACTTCCCGGCTCATCCAGCAGACTGGAGTCGTTCCGAAGAAGAGCAAAGGTCAGAATTTTCTCACGGATGCACGTGTCGCCCAGAGACATGTGGAACATGCCGGAATAGAGAAGAACGACAGAGTACTCGAAGTAGGTCCCGGCCTGGGAATTCTTACCGACATTCTGGTTCGGAAATCCGACGATGTCACATGCATCGAATTGGATGAAATTCTCGCGAATTATATCGAAGGAACATACGGAGATAAAGTAAAACTCATCAGAGGGGATGCGATGAAAATCGATTTCCCTCCTTTCGATGTATTTGTAAGCAACCTTCCGTACAGTATCTCCACACCTGTGATATTCAAACTTCTGAAATACGATTTCAGAAAAGCAGTGGTTATGGTGCAGAAAGAATTCGCAGACCGCATGGTCGCGGATGTCGGCACCGACGATTACTCAAGACTTACCGTCGGATTGTACTACAGAGCGGAATGTCATATTCTTGAGACTGTTCCGGCATCGAGATTCAACCCGAGACCGAAAGTGGATTCCGCCATCGTCGAGATAATACCCAGAAAGGCACCTTTCGACGTAAAAGACGTGAATCTTTTCTTCAGAATAACCGAGATAACATTCAACCACAGAAGAAAGAAGATCGGAACTTCTCTCAAATCGGCAGGACTCATTCCGAAAGATGCCAATCTTCCCTATCTGGATATGCGCGTCGAAACCCTCACTCCCGAACAGATCGGCGAACTCTCAGATGCCGTTTACGCACTGAAGTCTGTCGGAGAGCGACTCCTTTTAAGATAAATTAAAAGGTCTGAGATTTATACAGTCACCGATCGCATGCAGATAGGTATTGTCGGGAAACCGAACGTAGGCAAATCAACATTCTTCGGAGCAGCCACAATGGCGCCCGTAGAGATAGCAAACTACCCATTCACGACTATCGCCGCCAACAAAGGTGTGGGATACGTCAGGTCGAAATGTCCCTGTAAGGAACTCGGTGTCAAATGCACACCTCACAACTCGGGATGTGTCGACGGAATCAGAATGATTCCTGTGGAATTATTGGATGTTGCAGGCCTCGTACCCGACGCATGGCAGGGAAAGGGACTCGGAAATCAGTTCCTCGACGATCTGAGACAGGCTGACGCATTGATCAATGTAATAGATGTCAGCGGTTCCACCAACATCGAAGGAATCCCCGGAAAGCCCGGAGAGAACGATCCCCGTGAAGATATCGAATTCCTGAGAAGAGAAATCGACCTCTGGATAAGGGAAATTCTCAAAGACGGATTCGGAAAGATGGCCCGTACCGCAAAGATGACGGGTGCGAAGCCCGAATCATTGATTTACGAGAGACTTGCCGGACTGAAAATTACGGAAGCGCAGGTCAAGAAAGCGCTTTTGGAAGTCAATCCTCCCGCGGATCCCACAAAATGGGACGACGAGATGATGCTCAAGATCGCCATGAAAGTCAGAGAATACGGTAAACCTATGATTGTTGCGATGAACAAGGCAGATATCGCTCCCGAAGGAAACGTAGAATTGGTTCAGAGTATCAACAACATGAATGTTGTCACAATGGCGGAAACTGAGTTGGCTTTAAAGAAGGCTGCAGAGAAAGGCGTTGTCGATTACGTTCCGGGCGACAAATCATTCACCGTAAAAGAAGGAGTCAAGCTTAACGAACCGCAGAAGAAAGCTCTCGACTACATGAAAGAGAACATGGATAAATACGGCGGAACAGGTGTACAGGCATGTCTTGAGAAGGCAGCATTCGAAATGCTCGATTTAATCACAGTATATCCTGTGGAAGACGAGAACAAATACACCGATCACTTCGGCCGTGTCCTTCCCGATGCGTATCTCCTTCCCAGAGGATCCACCGCAAGAGATCTTGCGTACAAAGTCCACACGGAACTCGGAGAAAAATTCATCCGTGCCGTGAATGCAAAGACCAAACGTACCGTCGGTGCGGATTATGTGTTACTTGACGGCGATGTCATAAGGATTGTAGCCAACAAATGAGGATCGATTATGGAAGAATGGGACGTAAGGATACTGAGTGCCTCATACCGCAGAGACAATGACGATGCAGTCATCGAACTCTTCGGTAAGACAAGAAACAGAGAATCCATCGTCCTGCTCTTCCGCGGTTTTCATACATATTTTCATGTAATCAATCCCCGCAAGAGTCTTGCTTCGGAACTTGCGAGGGATGACAATATTATCTCGACGGAAGAGGACACTCTCCTGTACAGAGGAGAAAACACGGATGTCCTGAAGGTTGTACTGAAGTATCCGTGGATGATGTCCGAGTACAGGAACAGATTCAGAGGCTCGTACCACCTTCTCGCTGCGGATATCGGCTACACTGACAGATTCATTTACGACATGGATATGGGTTCGTGTATCCGTGTCAAAGGAGAAAGAACGGAAGGAGAATATGCAACGGACATCGTCGCAGAGATGAAATCGTTTGAGAACATCGATTCCTTCGACCCGGGACTCAAAATTTTATCGTTTGATATAGAAAACAGTGTTCTGCATGATTTTCTTTTGACAATCTGTTCATGCGTTTACGAGAACGGCGAAATCCGCAACTGCGAAGCAGCTACAGGCAGCGAGAAAGAGATCATAGAGAAATTCAGTGAAATTATACTGAAAGAAGACCCCGACGTAATCACGGGATACAACATCGACAATTACGATATCTCGAAGATTACGGAACGTGCAAAGATTGCCAAAGCCGAGGATAAGATCAGATGGGGACGTGACTACGGTCACCCGAAGAGATTCTCCGAGAAGTTCTGGAAAGTCAAAGGAAGACTTATCGTCGATGCATGGTGGGCAGTAAGAAGAGAATTGAGACCGAAACAGGAAACTCTGAATGCGGTTTCGATGCAGTTATTCGGCGAATCCAAATTGGATGTCAATCCGATGTACATGGATGAAGAATGGTCCAAAGACAGCAAAAAGGTCATAGAATACTGCTTCAAAGATGCCGAGCTGGCACTGAAGATTCTGTTACATGTGGGAACAGTAAGAAAGGGAATGGATCTTGCAGCCGTTTCGTTACTGCCGGTTGAAGATGTGCTTACTTCAGGTACTTCCACACTTGCCGATTCTTTACTCATAAGGAAAGCCGACAGAGAAAAGATCGGAGTCCCCATGACAGGAAAAATGACGAGAACAGATCAAATTGAAGGAGGATATGTTCACACAATGAATCCCGGACTCTATCACTGGGTCTGTGTCCTCGACTTCAAATCGATGTATCCTTCGCTGATTATCGCGAAGAACATCTGTTTCACCACACTCTCGCCCGACGGAGAGATTGTAAGTCCCGACGGTTCGACAAGATATCTCTCTAAGGAGAAACGTGTCGGACTTCTTCCCAGAATTCTCGAAGGCCTGATGAGACAGAGGGATGAAATCAAAGCCAAGATGAAGACAACCGAAGACAAAGACGAATATCACTATCTCGACGGTCTTCAGGCTGCGGTGAAGGTTCTTATGAACACATTCTACGGAGTGTTTGCGTCATCATTCTACAGATTCACAGACAAAAGTATCGGTTCGTCGATTACCGCATTTGCGAGACAGACAGTTAAGAGCATCATAAATGAAGTGGAATCGGAAGGAATCGGTGTGATCTATTCCGATACCGACTCGGTTTTCATGCAGTCTCCCGAGAAGAACATGGAAGGTGCCGTTGCCTTCGGAAAGAAGATGGCAGACCGTTTCTCAAAAGACGGAGGAACGTTGGAATTCGAGAAGATTCTCGAACCGCTGTTTACGCACGGCGTGAAGAAGAGATACGTCGGAAGAATAGTCTATCCGAAGAAAGAAGACGAATTACTCGTGAGAGGATATGAAGTAAGGCGTTCGGATTCGTTCGATCTTCAGTCCGAAGTACTGATGAAACTCTTCGAGTATGTTTTGGATGAGAAGGATGATGAGGCACTGTCTCTGGCACGTGACACAGTCCGCGATCTTCTTGCGGAGAAGGTTCCCGCAGACAAACTCGTAATATCCAAAGGATGCAAAGGATTGGATGCATACGAGAATCCCGAAAGAATGGCGAACGTTCAGGCTGCGAAGAAACTCATCGCTCTCGGCTATGACTTTATTCCGGGAATGAAGGTGTCGTGGATTGTAACGGATTCCAAGACATCTCCGCAGACCGTGGAACCGTATGTGAGCGGCGCCGAGTTCAAAGGAAAGCCCGACTACAGATATTATGCGGAAAGAATCGCCACAACCGCATCGAGGATTACAGAAGTATTCGGTTGGAGCGAGAAGGACATGATGATGGGTTCGCAGCAGTCCACTCTGTTCGACAGTTTCGAAAGGAAACCGAAGAAGACCGTTCCGAAGGAAGCACCCAAGAAACCTGCGGCTGCGCCGAAAGCGAAGAACACCAAGCTTTCGGATTTCTTCTGATTGAGATAAAATCGGTGCTCCCCAGCCCTGTAGTTTTCTACGACATTAGGTGTGTCGTAGAAACCATTCTGTTTTCTTTCGAAATAGTATGGTGATTTTCCAATACCCAGAGTGTGTGAATAGGCCTCTCTGATGCACGTAACTTTTCTACGACATTTCTACGACAAGGAAACAACACGTCGCATGTCGTTTCCTTGTCGTTTACTATAGACACTGCTCTTTTACAGCAACTGAAAAAC
>CAZDCU010000028.1:0-10217 GCA_964504055.1 uncultured Methanomassiliicoccales archaeon | reverse complement strand
TGTCGTTTCCTTGTCGTTTACTATAGACACTGCTCTTTTACAGCAACTGAAAAACACGAATTTCAGACAGTACCAATTTATATACCATCATGCTTACAACCATCTGCGCAAGTTTGATTGCGACGGAAATGTACCCTAACGGGCGAATCCGAACAGGTGATTAAAATGTCCGATGAGACAACACAGGAAGTTAAGTCTGTGAGCGGTAAGAGCATGTACTCTTACATCGCAGACGCATGGAAGAACCCCTCGAAATCCTACCTCAAGGAGCTCAACAAAGAGCGCCGTATTGCATGGAAGAAAGAGGAGAACTTCGTCCGCATTGACAAACCGACAAGACTCGACAAAGCCAGAAACGTTGGATACAAGGCAAAACAGGGTTACGTCCTCGTCAGGGGAAGGGTCAGAAAAGGATCCTTCGGAAAGAGGAAGATCAAAGCAGGAAGGAGAGCCAAGAGAAAGGGTATCCTTCAGATCACAGTCGGTAAGAGTATGCAGAGAATTGCAGAGGAGAGGGCTCAGAAGAGATTCCCCAACCTTGAGGTTCTCAACTCATACTGGGTCGGTGCAGACGGACAGTACGAGTGGTACGAGATCATCCTCGTCGACCCCGCACACCCCGTCATCCAGGCGGACCCTAAGATCAACTGGATCTGCTACAACACCCAGAAAGGCCGTGTCTACCGCGGTAAGACCTCTGCAGGACAGAAAGGTCGCGGTATGAGCGTCAAAGGAAAGGGTGCTGAGAAGGTCAGACCCTCGGTCAGAGCCAACGGCAGAAGAGCCAAGTGATCTCAGTTTCAAACTTCTTCCCTCCCGTTCATACGGGAGGGTTCACAATTATTCTCAGATTTGTTCACTGTATTCCGGAAGATTGTTCTGTTTCGGATGTCAGTAACACGATTTACAAATTATTAATAACAATAATGCCCATATTCAAAACTGTCAGTGAAGTGAAACAGTGAAGGCGTTGATCTTCGACATTATCCACGGCGGCGAGATAATCGCCGAAAGGTTGATTGAATCCGGTTACGAAGTGTACTGTGTCGATGTGTACAAATCCGCAAAACAGGAAATCAAAAACAAAGTAATCGGAATGGGCGCACACTTATCTGAAACTGCACCCGCAGGCCATTACGATATTCTCATAGCGCCTTCGCACTGTCCCGCGAAAGCATTCCTCAACGACGGAATAACACTCGACAGGAAGATTACTTTTCATCAGGCCGTCGGAAAACTGATTGACGATAGGAGATTCCGTATCGAAGTAACCGGAGTCAAAGGAAAAACCACATTGTGTTACATACTGGCACATATCCTTGACAGAGCGGGAAAGAAAGTATTTCTTCACACCTCACGCGGACAGGGGCCGTACATTTCGGGAAAACATCACATTGAGAAAACACTGAGTATTGCGCCTACCTCACTTCTCACACTTCCCGAAGGAGATTATGATGCTGTAATCGCAGAAGTCTCCCTCGGAGGTTCCGGAAAAGCCGATATTGCCGTGATAACCAATTTACTCGAAGATTACGGCATAGCGAGAAACACCGGAAAAGCATCGGCATCCAAGGCCTCCGTACTTACAGACAATATCAATATTGTCGAATCATCCGAACTCACATTCTGGGAAAAATACGGAAAAAAAGTGATTCCGTACGGTGGAAATGTAAAATTGAACTCAAATCCCGTATTGGGCGAACCGTTGGATCTCACAGTAAATTACAACGGCGAATATCGCATAGAATTCGGAAGAGAATTCCTCGGGCTCGAATACATACATGCAATCGATGCCGCCCTTACCGTATGCGAAAACATGTCAGTCCCGGCCGAAACCGTCATCGATGCCCTGGAATCGTTCGGAGGAATCCCCGGAAGAGGCGAGATAAAGAAAGACGGAAACAGACTGATTATCATCGAAAGAAATCCCGGAATTTCCCACATATCTATCGATTCGACATTGTCGACACTCGGAAAAATGAATGCACTTGACAGACTGACAGTCATTCTCGATCCTGTAAACAAAAAAGTCTGCGATAAATTGGATGTTGAACGTATCAGAGATGTTGTCTCGAAATACAATGTTCCGCTGAAAATACTGAATGCAGGCGAAGAAATGCCGAAAACGATGTCCGACATTACACTTATACTGATTAAAGAAGGATATCAGTGACTGTGCATCATCCGATGTGATGCATATGGCCGTTCACAGGCGACACCATCGTCAGTTTACCTCTGAGAACACCTTTCATAGATGCGATCTCACCGGAAATCTTCTTCAGATCTTTCAGTTTCCCTCTTATGAAAAGCGACATCATGTATTTCTTCTCGTCAAGAGAAATGTATGTGGAAGAAAGCACATCGCCGCCGAGTGTACGCTGAGTGTTCATGAGTTTCTCGGTAATTCCCGTAACCGAAGAATCGAAAACCGCGGTAATCAGACCGACCATAACCTGATTCTCATCTTTCCATTCATTCTCCGAGAGATTGTCTCTGATCAAATCACGTATCGCTTCGCTGCGGCTTACGTATCCTCTTTCGGAAATATGACGGTCGAAGAGTTCGAGAAGTTCCGGGTCAAGTGAAACACCGATACGGGATACGCTGTCCATGAAAACAGTACCTGTGTTCCGGAGTTATAATCTTTCAGTAATACGAAATTGAAAATCTGATGCAATTTGTATGCTGAAATATGTGTTTTTTATGATAATCAGGATGTTTTGCATACTCAGATGCTATTCAATTAAAAGAGAAATAATTGCCACATGTCGACTAGAATTTATAGTCGCATTGCGTTTAAATTATCATGGTGAGACTCAGATTGAAAAGCCTGAAAAAATCCAGGACTAAAAAAATAGATCCGTATGCCGTTGAAATCGCACGTCTCGCTCAGGGTACACCAGTCGTAGGATACCATGATGAAGATGGCTACCTTGTAATTCCAAAGGAATACGATGACGAATACGATAGAGATTGAACCCCTGTCTGTGTGGTGGGCAGATGTCAAATTGGAAATGAGGATAGATAGTGAATACTATGTTTCCAAAAAATCGTTCGAAAGGCCTGTTTTGATTGTTGATAACAAAGCATACCTCGTCTTTAAAATCACATCGCGCACAGAAAGAGATGGTTATAAAATTGTAGATTTATCAGCTGCTGGTCTGCCAAAAGAATCGATTATCAGAACAGACATACTTGTTCCGTTGAGTGATTCGGATTTAAGATATCGCATGGGAGCTCTCTCAGAGATTGATAGAGAAGGTTTGGTTGCATATTTGAAAAGCCATAGCCCTAGTCGCATCATGGGAACAAATCAGCAATACTGATGTTGCATGATGTGCTTTGATCTTCCGATGACTCTGGCATAACCAACTATAGTTCGGCTGTTATCTTACAATTTACCCCGTTATTTTTCAAAAAAATGTTTCTTATGAAGTGCACATTTCACTTAATCGTGATATGTGTTCATACAGAACACACAACTGTAAACCTTTACAGACTGCTGTTTCCGCTCATTCATTCAGTATAAAGCACATGCCGTATGTCCTTCATATCATAATATCTAATTCAAATCGTTTTCATTAGACATTTGTCTAATTCAATCGAAAAAATACAAACATACATCCGCCAAATCAGAAATCTTTATATTTAACGTGTATATACGAACCACTCATGACTAACGGCAGACTTGATGCGGTCGAAAGTGCATGCAGAAAAGAGCCCCTGGTTGCCGAACCTCCGGCGAAAATGACATCGGAATACTTCGGTTGCAAGGTGTTCAACAGATCGGCCATGAGGAGATACCTCTCGTCCGATACCAGAAGGATGGTCTACGAATCCATCGAGCAGGGCGTGACACTTGACAAATCTGTTGCCGAATATGTTGCAGCGGGAATGAAGCAGTGGGCGATGGATCTCGGTGCGACGCACTACACACACTGGTTCCAGCCTCTTACCGGCGGTACCGCCGAGAAGCACGATTCGTTCTCCGAACCCTACGGACGCGACGGATCCCTGGAAGTCTTCAGCGGAAAACTCCTCTGTCAGCAGGAACCCGACGCATCCTCGTTCCCGAACGGAGGTCTCAGAAACACATTCGAGGCAAGAGGATACACCGCATGGGATCCTTCCTCACCGGCATTCGTTCTCGACGACTGTCTCTGTATTCCTACGGTATTCATTTCATACACAGGCGAAGCTCTTGACTACAAGACACCTCTGCTGAAATCAATCTCCGCAGTAACGAAAGCAACCAAGGATATCCTTACTTACTTCGGACTCGGAAACGAGATGGTTCAGTCCTATCTCGGATGGGAACAGGAGTATTTCCTTGTAGACAGGGATTTATTCTCAACACGTCCCGATCTTGTAATGACCGGACGTACCCTTCAGGGACACAACAGCTCCAAGAACCAGCAGTTGGACGACCACTACTTCGGTGCAATTCCTTCAAGAGTATTCGAATTCATGAGAGAACTTGAGTTTGAAGCATACAAGCTCGGAATTCCCATCAAAACAAGGCACAACGAAGTCGCTCCGAACCAGTTTGAAATCGCTCCCGTATATGAGGAAGCAAACCTTGCTGTGGATCACAACCTCCTGCTGATGTCTCTGATGAAGGATGTCGCAGAGAAACACGGATTCGAAGTCTTACTTCACGAGAAGCCCTACGAAGGCGTAAACGGTTCCGGTAAGCACTGCAACTGGTCTCTCGGTACCGTCAGCGGAATAGGATTGCTCTCGCCGGGAAAGACAAGCGAAGAGAACCTCAGGTTCCTTGTGTTCATGAGCAACATCCTGAAAGCGGTGTACGACAACAACGCACTGCTCAAGGCCTCAATCATGACTGCGACGAACGCACACAGGCTCGGTGCAAACGAGGCACCTCCCGCAATCATCTCGTCATTCCTCGGAAAGACCGTAAGCGAAGCGTTCACCGAACTGCTCAACACCAAAGAAATGGTCAAGATCAAGGGAAAGAAGACACACCGCCTCGGAATCCCGCAGATTCCCGAACTCCTTGTGGATAACACGGACAGGAACAGAACATCTCCGTTCGCATTCACAGGAAACAGGTTTGAGTTCAGGGCCGTAGGTTCGTCTGCAAACTGCTCCGCACCCGTAGCGGTACTGAACACCATAGTCGCAGCTCAACTCACCGAGTTCAAGAAAGCGGTCGATGCAAGGATCGCAAAAGGCGAAGATGTCATGGCGGCACTGCTCAACGAAACACGTGAGACATACAGAGCGTGTCAGAAGATCTGCTTCGACGGAAACGGATACTCCGAAGAATGGAAGAAGGAAGCCGCAAAGCGCGGTCTCGACTGCGAATCATCCGCACCTGTCACATTCGATGCATTCACCTCCGAAAAATCGATCAAAGTCTTCACCGAATCGAACGTCCTTACGGAAGTCGAACTCAGGGCGAGGAACGAAGTCTACTGGGAAACCTACAGTAAGAAGGTCGAAATCGAGGCAAGGACACTCAGAGACATGGCGCTCAACCACCTGTTACCCGTAGCGGTAAGCTACAAGGCGGGACTGCTCGACATCGTCTGCAAAGCCAAGGAAGTATACGGCGACGGATACACCGAGTACACCAAGTACGAGATGTCCCAGATTTCCGAGATTTCGAAGAGCATCTGCGAAGTCTTCAGGTACTGCGGAATGATCGAGGAAGAATGTAACAGACTCGATAAACTCGAGAGCCGCGAACAGGCAGTCGGATTCCACGATAAGATCGTCCCCATGATGGCCGAGATCAGATCTCAGCTCGATTCGCTCGAAATGATCATTGACGATCAGAAGTGGCCCATGCCCAAGTACAGAGAACTCCTGTTCATAAGCTGAAGATGGTTGCATGCCGGGAAGGACAGGTCTCTACGACCCAGAGTATGAGAGGGACTCATGCGGTGTCGGTCTTGCACTGAACATCGACGGTACCAAGAGCCACCGTATTGTGGAATACGGTCTGAGGATTCTCGACAACATGGAGCACCGCGGTGCCGAGAACGCAGACGGCAGAACCGGAGACGGTACGGGAATTACCGTACAGGTCCCCCATTCATTCTTTGTGTCATTGGGAATACATGTTCCCGAAGCCGGGAGATACGGCGTCGGGAACATCTTCCTTCCCAAGGATGAAAACAGCCGTGGAAAATGTCTTTCAATTCTGAGAGAAGAATGTGAGAGATACGGCGTATACGAGATTCTCTGCAGAGAGATGCCCGTGAACCATAAAGCTCAGGGGCCGATGGCGGAGAAGAGCGAACCGTATATCGCACAGATTTTCCTGACAAGTTACGACAGTCAGGAGACTCTCGAACGTAAGTTATATTCAATAAAACTCAGGACTGCGAACAGAATCGCTTCATCAGACATCGGTGATAAAGAAGACTTCTACATCTGCAGTCTTTCCACCCGTACGGTCACGTACAAAGGTATGCTTACACCCGGACAAATAAGCGAATATTATCTTGATTTATCCGATCCGAAGTTTGAGAGTGCAATCGCAATGGTTCACTCAAGATTCAGTACCAACACCTTCCCGATGTGGAAGCTGGCACAGCCGTTCAGAATGCTCTGTCACAACGGCGAAATCAATACCATCAGATCGAACAGATCCTGGATGGGCGCAAGGGAAAGCGTGTTGGAATCAGATCTGTTACCGGATCTGAAAGAACTCTTCCCGATAGTACAGCCGGGGATGAGCGACAGTGCATCGTTGGATAATGTGTTCGAATTCCTCACTATGGCGGGAAAGAGCATTCCGAATGCACTGTCGATGCTTATACCCGAATCATGGAACAACAAGAACCCGATTCCCGATTCGCTTAGAGCGTATTACGAATACAATTCAATCCTCATGGAACCATGGGACGGTCCCGCTGCGGTATTGTTCACAGACGGAAGATACGCAGGAGGAATGCTCGACAGAAACGGTCTCCGTCCCGCAAGATACACCGTAACAACAGACGGACTGTTCATTCTTGCATCCGAAGCAGGCGTAATCCAATTCCCCGAATCTGAGATCAAAGAATCGGGACGTCTCAAACCCGGGAAGATGATAATGATCGATACCCAGGAGGGAAAAATCCTCCGCGACAGGGAAATCAAATCGTCGTTATCGTCTGCATACCCGTACAGGGATTGGCTCGACAGAAACCGTCTCAATCTCGATGAAGTCTCATCGGGAAGAACAGTGGGACGTTCCGTAGAAGATTACGATTTCAGAAAAGCCGAGTTCGGATACACCGAAGAAGACATTTCCAAAGTAATGGTTCCCATGATGCTTCAGGCGAAGGAACCCATAAGTTCCGCAGGGAATGACACGGCAATTCCGATTTTATCCGATACGCATCACAGACTGTTCGATTATTTCAGACAGTCATTCGCACAGGTCACGAATCCTCCTATCGATCCGATAAGAGAAGAGTTGGTGATGTCTCTGACAGGATACATCGGCTCAATTCACAGGAATATGCTGATGCCGTCGCCTGAGAACTGCAGAATTGTCAAGGTAAAACATCCCGTAATCACAAACAGGGAATTAGATCTCCTGATGAATCTCAGGTACAGAGGATTCAGGACCGTTGTAATCCCGATTTTGTTCACCGAGGAAGAAGGATTGGAAAAAGCGTTGGAACGCATATGTTCCATGGCAGACGATGCCGTGAAGAGCGGCGGTTCGTACATTGTGCTTTCAGACAGAGGTGCGGATGCAACTCACATACCGATACCTTCCGTACTTGCGGTATCTGCTGTTCACCAACATCTTATCGAAGAAAGGCTGAGACTTCAGACCGATATAATCGTGGAATCCGGAGAACCCAGGGAAGTAATGCACTTCGCACTCCTGTTCGGATACGGTGCAAACGTTGTCAATCCGTACATGGCGTATGCGGTGATTGAGAAGACACTTTCCGAAAATACCGATATAAGAATCGATGTCGGAACGGCCGAACGCAATTACATCACGGCAGTGGAAAAAGGCATACTGAAGATAATGTCGAAGATGGGAATCGCTACGCTGCGTTCGTACAGAGGATGCATCCTTTTCGAGGCTCTGGGTATTTCGGAAAACGTCTGTAAAAAGTATCTCGGAAACACCGTTTCCGGAATAGACGGTTTAACCTTGGACGATATCGAAAAGGAAGCGGAAACGTTCCATTCGGATGCCGTGAATAATGAGCACCCCGAAAATAAAGAAAGACATTCATGGACCCCGTCTGCGGTTAAATCGTTACGCGAAGCTGCATCAAATAACGATATCGATGCGTACAACAGATTCAGAAATATGATTGATTCCGAGAAGATTTTCATCCGCGACGTGATGGATTTTGCATCACCGAATGCAATTCCGTTGGATGAAGTGGAATCCGCGGAATCGATAATGAAACACTTCGTTGCGGAAGGAATATCATTCGGTGCAATCAGCAAGGAAGCCCACGAAACAATTGCGGAAGCAATGAACGGTATCGGAGCACGCAGTAACACCGGAGAAGGGGGAGAAGGATCTTACAGATTCAAACCCGTCAACGGAAAAGATATTTCTTCAAAAATCAAGCAGATTGCTTCGGGAAGATTCGGTGTAACTGCAGAATATCTCGTCAATGCCGAAGAAATTCAGATTAAGGTTGCACAGGGTGCGAAACCCGGTGAAGGAGGACAGCTTCTTTCGCATAAGGTCGATGCCGTAATCGCAGCGACAAGACACTGTATTCCCGGGATCACACTCATCTCGCCCCCTCCGCATCATGATATCTATTCGATCGAAGATCTCAAGCAGCTGATCTACGATCTCAAATGCATCAACCCGAGTGCCAGAATAAGCGTAAAGCTTGTTGCCGAAGCAGGTGTGGGAACCGTCGCGGCGGGTGTCGTCAAGGCCGGTGCAGATGTTATACTGATCTCAGGTGCAGACGGAGGTACGGGAGCAAGTCCCGTTTCTTCGATGAAATATGCGGGAATGCCCTGGGAGTTGGGTTTATCGGAAGTGCAGCAGACACTCATACTGAACGACCTCAGAAAGAAAGTCATCCTTCAGGTAGACGGACAGCTGAAAACAGGAAGAGATATTGTTATCGCATCCTTACTCGGAGCTGAGGAATTCGGTTTCGCCACATCGCTTATGGTGTCCATGGGATGTATCATGTGCCGTAAGTGCCAGACCAATATGTGCCCTGCCGGAATAGCGACACAGGATCCCGAAAGAAGAGCCAAATTCAAAGGCTGTGCAGAGGACATACAGAACTATCTGCGCATGGTCGCGGAGGACGTAAGAAGAATTCTTGCATCCCTCGGACTCAGATCCGTTTCCGAAGCTGTGGGACGTTGCGATTTGCTTGTACGCAGACCCGACGACGGTACAAGAGTCGATCTTTCACGCATACTCACAAGAATCGACGGAACACAGTTATGTACCGAAGGACAGGGAGACATCGTCAAAGATGTCATCGATAAGAGAATCATCGCCAATGTGAAGGATCAGATACAGACAGGCAAGGCTGTCGAACTCTCATACAGTCTGATCAACGTCGACAGATCTGTGGGAACGATGCTTTCCGGTTCTGTCATAAAGAACGGTATCGACCTTGAGGATGATTCACTAAAAGTAAGATTCACAGGAACGGCGGGACAGAGCTTCGGTGCATTCCTCTGCAAAGGAATAACATTCACGCTCGAAGGTCAGGCGAACGATTTCGTCGGAAAAGGCCTCTCGGGCGGACGTATTGCAATACGCCGCGAAAACCACAATCCGAAAGAGAATGTCATCGCAGGAAATACCGTACTTTACGGTGCAACTTCCGGAGAACTGTACATTGCAGGTTCGGTAGGAGAAAGATTCTGTGTCAGAAACAGCGGTGCAACAGCTGTTGCCGAAGGTGCGGGAGACCACTGCTGTGAGTATATGACAGGCGGACGTACCGTGATTATCGGAGATGTGGGAAGGAACTTCGCCGCAGGCATGTCCGCGGGTATTGCCTACGTACTCAACGATTCCGGAGATTTGGACCGTCACTGCAATATGGATATGGTGGAACTTTCACCTGTGGAATCCAAAGAAGATATGGATGAATTGGAAGGAATACTTCGTAACCATTTCAAATACACCGGAAGCAGAAAAGCGGAAGAACTGCTGAAAGATTGGAATCACAACGTAACGAGATTCCTGAAAGTTATGCCGATAGGATACAAACATATCCTGGAATCTTCGT
>CAZDCU010000027.1:0-20557 GCA_964504055.1 uncultured Methanomassiliicoccales archaeon | reverse complement strand
TTTCCTTCTGTAACCGAAACAATCGCAATAAATATATTCTCTTTCCGTTTATAACCGAAACATGAACTATGTCGAACGTCCGCTTTACCTGAACCGCATAAAACCGTTCGTAAACAACGGCAACGTGAAAATCATAACCGGAGTGAGAAGGTCCGGCAAATCCACGATGCTGAAGGAATTGGACAGAATAACAGACGGCAAAATCCTGCGTATCGACATGGAACTGTGGGGGAATCATAAATTCAGAGACCCTGACACAATCTACGGATACATCCGTGAATCGGTAAACAAAGGAATCAAAACAATCGCTATAGACGAAGTACAGGATATCAGGGAATGGCACGAAGTCATAAGATCGTTAATCGCGGAAGGCGACTGCGACATCTACATCACAGGCTCCAACTCCAAATTACTCTCGGGAGAATTCGCAAGTCTTCTTACAGGAAGATACAATCTGTTCGATAATTTCACTCTCACATACTCCGAATGCCGCAGATTCGCGGAAGAATACCAGGATGAAAATACGGATGTATTCACAAGATTCCTCCACGTAGGCGGATTCCCGACCGTATGGAAGAACCGTTACAATGAATCTGACGCACTCACCGAAGTAAACGATATTCTCGGTTCGATAATGTTCTATGACATCGTCAACCGCTACGATGTCAGAAAACGGGACCTTCTGCACAGAATATTCCGTTACATCTGCGATAACATCGGCAACAAAACATCCGTACACGGAATCTATAACGCACTCCTCGCTGAAGACAGGAATATTTCGAAAGATTCGGTATACGAATACGTCGGCTTCCTTGAATCCGCATGCCTGATTTACAAAGCCGAGACGTATGACGTAAAGGGAAAGAAAATTCTCACATCTTCGTACAAATACTACGTTGCGGACATCGGAATGAAGAACGCAGTATGCGAATTCAGACCCGAGGACATCAACGGTTACATTGAGAATATTCTCTTTCTCGAAATGAGAGCAAGAGGATACGGCGTATGGATCGGAGATTATTCCGGTAAAGAAGTGGATTTCGTCTGTAAAAAGGGAAACGAAACAATATATCTCCAGGCAACAACCCGCCTGTCCGGAGAAGATGTTGTCAAAAGAGAATTCGGCAATTTACGTAACATCCCCGACGGTCATCCGAAATATGTCGTCGTTATGGAAAAATCTCCTTTGGATTCGGATGTAGACGGAATAAAATGTGTTTCCCTGGAAGATTTTCTCGGTAACAAAGTGTGAAAAAATTTAGTGCAGTAAATTTTTTTTCAAAATTTGAAAAAATCTTTAGCGCAATAAATTTATAATCACGGCACGTAAGAAAAATCCATGGAAAAAATCGTGAGAAGGTCGGATTATCTAGAACAGCTGCACGAATCCAAAGGTGCTACGGGTGTAGTGAAGGTAATCACCGGAATGAGAAGGTCCGGCAAATCTACTCTCATGGAACAGTTCATCGAAGACCTCAAACAGGAGGGAGTGGATGAAAATCACATATTCCATATGAATCTCGAATCTTTCGAAGGATATGACTGCCTGGATCCAAGTGATCTCCGTTCGAAACTGAGAAAACTCCCAAGAAACGGCACCGTCTACATCCTTCTCGACGAGATACAGAATGTAAGGGATTGGGAACTGATCGTATCTTCATTGGAGACAGTGAAAAATTACGACGTGTATCTGACAGGCTCCAATTCCGAGATGCTCTCAACGGATCTCTCGACACATTTATCCGGGAGATACATAGAAATCGGAATACTCCCGCTGTCTTTCAAAGAATACCTGGAACTCCACCCCGGAGACAGGGAATTCAGATTTACCCAGTACCTGAAATACGGCGGACTTCCGGATGCCGATCCGGACAGAGGCGAGAGATACAGCATGGGCTATCTTGAGGCAATATTCAATACCGTCCTTCTGACGGATATGCTGTCAAGGATGAAGACCGATGACACCAATGTAATCAAACCGATTGCAAGATTCCTCTATTCCAACATCGGAAACACAACGAACACGGCTAATATAGCGAAATACACCGGTCTGAACCCCGTAACAGCGGAAAGATATGTGCATGAAATGGAATCGGCATTGCTGTTCTATTATGCGGAAAGATACGATATCGTCAGGAAGAAACTGCTTTCCACCAACGGCAAATATTACGCATCCGACCTCGGAATGAGAACTATGGCACTGAAAGGTTCAGGAACTGACGATATGAGCAGACCTCTTGAGAATGCGGTTTATCTGGAACTTCTGCGGAGAGGTTACACTGTCAGAGTGGGATCGTATCGTGACAAGGAAGTGGATTTCACCGCAATTAAAGGAGTAAATGAAATCGAATACTATCAGGTAACGATGACTGTGCTGCCTGAAGAGACAAAGGAAAGAGAGTTTCGTTCGCTGAAGGCCGTAAAAGACAACTTCCCCAAGAAAGTCCTGACATTGGACAGATTCAACCTCGGAACATTTGACGGAATAGAAGTTGAGAATGTTATCGATTGGATGTTGGGAGAGAAAAATCAGTGAAATGTATGAATGAGGGGACAGGGGATTCAACCCCCCGACTCCTCATTCGGTTTCTTCTTTCTGTCTCAGACTCATCGCAATAACGAACGCAATCATCGACATCAGTGCCGCGACAAAGAACGCATGCTTGAATCCGGGCATGAGAATCTGTCCGACAGTCATACCCATTACCGGAGTGAGAATGAATGCCATGAACACCGCATTCAGTATGGCAACACCGGCAGACGAACCCGCCTGTCTGAATGTGTTGGTCAATCCGGAAAGTAATCCGTCCTCTCCCTTCTTGATGAAACTGAAGGAATGATTCGTAACGGCAACCAAAGCCATTCCCATACCGGCACCCATAATGAAGAGTGTCAGCAGAATGAACCATAATTCGGTGGATTCACTGAATCTTGTCATCATCAGGAATCCCAGCGCAGCCAATAACGAACCGGCAATCACGAATACTCTGTTGTTTCCCGTTTTATCGGTAACCCTGCCGACAATCGGGCCCGCAACCATCATTCCCACTGAGTTGGCTATCAGCACAAATCCGTACTGCATTGTTTCCATTCCCTTGACGTACTGCAGATAGTACGGTAACAGAAGGTAACATCCGCTTATCGCCATAAACAGCAACAGATTGATGACATTCGACTTCAGAATGTTCTCATTCTTAAACATCGACATGGAAATCAGAGGATCTGCAGCCCTCTGCTCCCACCATGCGACAAGTCCCGCACCAACGAACATTACAACCAGCAGAATGATGCCGATATCAGACATCCATCCGAGTTCTCTTCCTTCGTTGAGATAGTAAGTCATCGAGAACAATGTTATCAGAATCAAAACCGCACCGACAACATCCAGTTTCTTCTTCTCCGTTGAAATTTCCTCATCCACCTTCATGTATCTGAGGCAGAGGAAGATACAGATCAATCCAATCGGTACGTTGATGAAGAAGATGTACGACCAATGTAACGAAGTAAGAATACCTCCGATTGCAGGTCCGAATGCGGTACCTGCAGACGATGATAACGTAACAGCACCGATACACGAACCTCTGCTCTCGGAGGGAAGATACGACGAAACCATCGCCAGGGACATGGACATCGACATTCCCGCACCCAATCCCTGCACTCCTCTGAGAACAATAACCGCAGTCAATCCCACATCGGGCATCAGTCCGCATGCGCCTATCGCCAAAGACGATACAGTGAATATCGAAATACCTGCGATGAACACCTTTCTGTACCCTATATTCGAACCGATTTTAGACCACAGCAGGATGAAACAGCACAGCATCAGTGTGTAAACCAACAGCACCCATGAGATGTTGGAGGTGTCATGTCCCGCTTCGCCCATATCATGCGCAATCGTAGGAAGTGCCACCGCTACAATCGTGGCATCCAACGCCGTCATGAATGAGCCCAGGATCAATGCGAAAAGGATGATCTTGTACTTTGTCTCCATGGTAATTACCTTCGCCGGATGATTTTTGACTGAAGATCATCCGCATTACTCTGAGGACAAAATCCAAATGACGTTACTTAAAACGTACAGTAAGGATTACTCTTCTTTCGGTTCATCCTTCGTACCCGAAGTCACCTGAAGTCCTACAATTCCCGCAATAATCAACACAACAAACAGTGCTTTCAGAACCGTCATCGTTTCGTTACCGAGTAATGTGGAAACAACCAAAGTACCAACGGCACCGATTCCCGTCCATACCGCATATGCAGTACCTACAGGCAATCCCGATTTCAGGGATTTTGCAAGTAAAACCATACTGAGAATCAGGAACACAACGACAATCACATCATAGTACCAGATTCTGAATCCGTCGGAATAATCCATAGCGACGGCCCACACGACTTCGAAAAATCCCGCGATGACGATTGTAATCCATCTCGAATCCATCATGCCGCCCCCGACGTAAGATTAAGCCCGACTATTCCGGCGATGATCATCATTATGAGAATTGCTCTGATCGGTGTTGCCGACTCCTTGTAAATGAAAATACCCATAAGGAAGGTACACACGGCACCTATTCCCGTCCATATTGCGTAGGATATTCCCGCACCGAGAGTCTGCATCACAACCGATAACAGATACAGGTCGACTACCACTAATACCGCAGTAAGAATTGCCCACTTTGGAATTTTGAAATTATTCGATTTCTCCATGGTGTAAACCCAACAGGGTTCCATAAAACCGGCGATGATGAGAAATATCCACGCTGTATCCATCGGCATTCCCGACTGACAGAACAATGATAAAGGTTTCCAGAAAACCAAGCGAATTTACCGTAAACCCTCCGAATCCCGGTACCGTGATTTCTCCGTAACATGAGCCAGATACATAAAAACGGCAGTTTACGTTTCTTATTTGTCTAATCTCACTCTGCCTTCTGAGTTCTAAGTATTGAATAAAAAAAGAGTAAATAACATCAGAATCATCGTTATATGTTACACCACGGAGGGATATCCCGATGGAGAAAAATATATCAGCAATCGAGGGCAAGCACTATCTTACAACGATACTGTTCCTGAAGAAGAATCCCGACAGCATGAAGACCGAATTATACAGGATGGTCCCGAACAATCCGAACATGCCCCGTAAACTGAACGAACTCGAAGCATTGGGTTTGATCACACAGAACCGCATAGGTGGCAGAGGCACTACGATTCTCAATCTCACGGAAAAAGGAATGAGAATCGCGGAATACATCGAAATGATGGAGTCCGAATTAAGAATCTGATTGTTTCTGGCGGGCCCGCCGGGAATCGAACCCGGTTCTACGGTTCCGAAGACCGTCAGGCTGAAATCCGCTACCCCATGGGCCCGTTTCTCGATTCATTAAGAAATAGTTAAACTGTTTCATTTTGAGCCTGTCTTCACGGTAAAGAAAGAAAACATTTATCGCACACTTCACTGATTGTGCGGACATGGCCAAAGTAGTAATGAATCACGGTTCCGGCGGGGAGATCATGCAGGAGTTCCTCGCGAAACATGTCACATCGCATTTCCCCAAGATGAAAGCGGAAGTACCGCTCGACTCGTTTGATGATTCGGCTGTTGTTGACGGCATCGTATTCACCACCGACGGCCATACGGTGAAACCGCTGTTCTTCCCCGGAGGAGACATCGGTTCGATTTCCGTTGCGGGAACGGTTAATGATATCTCGGTTATGGGTGCGACACCTCTGGCACTGTCCTGTTCGCTTATTCTTGAGGCGGGACTTGACGTTGATATTGTTGACAGAGTTCTCGAATCGATGGGAAAGACCGCGGAAGGATGCGGAGTTCCCATTGCCACGGGAGACACCAAGGTTGTGGAAGCAGGTGCAGTGGATCAGATGGTTATGTGCACATCCGCAATCGGTAAAAGGTCAAAATACATGGACAGCAACCTCGAAGTTGCCGAACAGTACAGAAAAGTTGATTCGAGATGGGCTACCGACAGCAACGTCAGACCCGGAGATGCGATTATTGTTTCTGGATATGTGGGAGATCACGGAATCGCATTGTTATCGTTCCGTGAGGGATACGGTTTCGACAGCGAAGTTAAAAGTGACGTAGCTCCTCTCAACGGTCTTATCGAAGTCGGACTGAAGAAAGGAGGAATCGTTGCCATGAAAGATCCCACGAGAGGAGGATTGGCCAACACCCTCAACGAATGGTGCTCCAAATCGCACATAGGCATGGAAATCGAATACTCCGATATTCCTCTGAGAGACGGTGTTGTGAATGCATGCGATATGCTCGGTATCGATCCCCTCAGCATCGGTAACGAAGGAAAAGTCGTAATCGGATGCGTTCCCGAGATGGCGGATGAGATTGTAGCGGAATTAAGAAAACACCCTCTCGGAAAGAATGCCGCAGTCATAGGACATGCAGTCGCATCCGATGTACCGAGAGTTATCCTCAGAACCGAGATCGGCGGTAAGAGAATTCTCGAACCTCCGGCGGGAGATCCCGTTCCCAGGATCTGTTAATCAATCCAAATATTATAATACGGACCGATTGTACACATGTTCAGGTGTACCTATGGTTACATTCCTTCCGTTCAAAGGATACAGGCCGTCACTGAAGGGCGGCGAGACGATAGAATCCCGCGTATCTCCCCCGTACGATGTGATAGGCGGAGAATATCTCGACGAACTCCGCAGCAGACCGTACAACGTCACGAAACTCACACTCATGCCCGATTCCGATAAGAGATACAGAGAATCGAGGAAGAGACTTGAATCATGGATCGGAGACGGTTCTCTCGTTCAGGATGACGATTCGTTCTATCTTTACAGGCAGACGTTCAACGACCACGGTGTCGTAAAGACAAGGACAGGTTACGTCGGAAGGCTGAAGACCGAGAAATACGAAGAAGGACACATCATTCCCCACGAGGAAACATTCTCCAAAGTGAAAGCGGACCGTCTGAATCTTCTGAGAGATATGGACACACATTTGGAATCGATTTTCGGTATCTTCGAAGGATTCTCGAAAGATCTGATTTCAAAAATCAATGAGAGTGCGGAACCTCTGTACTCTTTTACGGATGATTCGGGTGTAAAACACGAGTACTTCAGGATTTCAAATGAAGAAACTCTCAAGAAAATGAGTTCCGAACTCTCCGAACAGAAGATGCTCATCGCAGACGGACACCACAGGTACGAAACAGCACTGAACTATTCTCTGGAAAACCCCGGAAATGAGATGAGATCTTTCGTTCTTGCCACATTGGTAGCTGCGGATGACGAAGGATTGGTCATTTGGCCTACACACAGACTGGTGAAGAGTGATGAAATTTCGGATAAGAATGTCATCGCAAAAGTTCAGAAGAAATTCGAGACAAAGGAAGTTCAGTCTGCGGAAGAAATGATGTCCGAACTCAAAGACTGGGAAATGGGACTTATGTTCCGCTCCGGAAGGTATCTTCTTGCGAAATATGACGGAAAAGACGACCCCATGTGGAGTCTCGACACGTATGCTCTCCAGGAACTTATTCTCAAAGACATCTACAAAACGGATGAAGACAAAGCAACCGTTGCTTATGATGCTGAGTATGACTCAGTCAAGAAGAAAATGGATGCAAAAGAGTACGACCTTGCAGTCATTCTCAACAGTCCGAACCTCGACACCATATGGAAATTATCGATGATCGGAAAGAGGATGCCCAAGAAAACAACATTCTTCTTCCCGAAGATCTGGTCCGGATTCGTATTCTACAGAATGGGATGAAAACTTCACAGACAGGGATTCGGATATGGGAATATCCGAATCCCGTTCTGTTCTCTTTTTTTACGGAAAAATTTACAGAGCTCACGCTCTTCTTATCAGAATGGAAAAATGGAGCTACTGGAGGGAATTGAACCCTCGGCCTGCGCCTTACCAAGGCGCCGCTATACCCCTTAGCCACAGCAGCAACAAGCCCTTACATGTGGGTTCGATTGATAAACCTTTCTGAATTGTGGGATATGTTTATCATTTGTACCGACCTTAACCGCAGCATATGAAGAAGGAAATGAGCTCTTTCGATGTCCGCTCGGTTGTCAACGAAATGGCAGCGTTGAAAGGCGCACATATGGACAAGATATTCCAGTGGGGAAACAACGTTCTCCTGCGCATCAACGTACAGGGACAGGGAAAGAAGGATGTCTTCTTCAAAGACAAGAAATGGTTATATCTTCCCGAAAGAAAACCTGAGACTCCCGTAACACCTCAGTCTTTCGCTACATTCCTGAGAAAATATCTCGACAATGCACGTATCGGAGACGTACGTCAGGCGGGATTCGACCGTGTCGTCATAATGGATGTTCTGAAAGCGGACCGCGATTATCAGCTGATCTTTGAATTATTCGGCGGAGGAAACGTATTACTTGTTTTGGACGGAAAGATCGAAAACTGTCTCATTCACAAGACAATGAGAGACAGGAGTGTCAGACCCGGCGAAGAATACGTCATGCCCAAGCGCAGATTCGATCCTACCTCATCATCATTCGAAGAATTCTCGGAAATAATGAAAGAATCTTCTTCGGATGCCGTAAGAACACTCGCAACGGGAATCAACCTCGGAGGACAGTATGCGGAGGAAACCTGCAGCGTAGCCGGAATTGAAAAAAATACACCTACATCCGAACTTACCGAAGACAACATCAAATCTCTCTACGAATCGATGAAAGATGTCGTAGGAAGGATGATGGAAGGCGGAAACACCGTTCTCTACAGGTCGGGAGACGAAATCATCGATATTTCTCCTGTTGAGATGTCCATTTATTCACAATACACCGCAGAGAAATACGATACCGTTTCGAAAGCAATCGATACACTTGTCGCGGAAACGGAAAAGAACGAAGCTGAGGAGTATGTCGATCCCGAAATAGTCAAACTCAGAAAAAGGATTGAAAAACAGACCGATACCGTCGAGCAGTACAGGGAAGAATCCGACAGTCTGAAACTCAGGGCGGATACAATCTACGCAAACTATCAGCCTGTTGACGAATTATTGAAAGTTCTGAACGAACAGTCCAAAAAACTCACATGGGAAAAACTCAGAGAGGGAGCACTGAAAATTCCCTACGTTCCCGAGATTGATCCTTCCAAAAACAAAGTAACTGCGGAATTCAACGGAGTGAGAATCACTTTGGACTACACCGAAAGCATCGACTCCAATGCTTCCATGATTTATCAGCAGAGCAAAGAAATCAACGAGAAAGCGAAGAGAGCGAAAGATGCACTCGACATCAGTCTTCAGGAACTCGAAAAGAAGGAAGCGGGTATTGCGAAATCCAAGGCTGCAATGGCAAACAAGATCCATCCTACGAAACAGTTCTGGTTTGAGAGATACAAATGGTTCATCGCACCCTCGGGAAGATTGGTTATTGCAGGAAAGGATGCACATACCAACGACAACATCGTGAAGAAACATCTGAAGGAAGACGATCTTTACGCCCATGCGGATCTCCACGGTGCTCCGTCTACCGTTATCAAGAAAGGAAAGGATGCTCCCGAAGAAGATCTCAGGGAAGCCTGTATCTATGCTCTCGCTCAGTCAAAAGGTTGGGTCGCAGCCCTTACCGACGGGAGCGCATATTGGGTTTATACAGACCAGGTCAGCAAAACACCTCAGGCAGGAGAATTCGTACCGAGAGGCGCATTCATCATCCGCGGTAAGAGGAACTATGAATACCACTTACCGATGGAATTGGCTGTGGGAGAAATCACATACGAAAACACAAGAAAAGTCATGTGTTCTCCTCTCGAATCTATGAAGAAATTATCCGACAAATACTTCGTCATACACCCGGGAAGGGGTAAAGCGGGAAAGACCGCCGCACTCATGGCCAAAGAATTAATGGTTCCTGAGGAAGAAGTATCGAGAATCTTACCTCCGGGAGATGCGGAAATAGTATCCAAAGTATGGCCCGAAGAATCTCCTCAGGAATGAAAACTTACGTTAATTCTGAGAAAATCTGAGGTAATAACGGCTGCGGACGTACCTCAGGTATGACACGATGGTGTAAGATGGCGCTCGCGCCGGGATTCGAACCCGGGTCGTAAGATCCGCAATCTCAAAGGATATCCAAGCTACCCCACGCGAGCTTTCACCGTAATGCGGAATTAGGGTTTGAAAAGGAGTGAAAGCGTTTAGATCTCTACGTGTTCAACGTAGCGTGTGATGTAGCCTGCGATTCTGTTCCTCATTGTGACAGAGGAGACATCGGTAAGGCTGCCTACCATAGCTTTGTTGTTCTCGAAGTCATTGTTGAATGCCTTCGGGTACTTGCTGACGAGATCAATCGCTACTCTCTTGATGTATGTGGGTCTGATTCTTCCCATGTATCTTCACCGAGTAAAGCGGATTAAGAGAATTCCTTATATAAAGGTATCCTAGGGGCATATTACATGCCCAAAGGACTGTATGGCACTGATAAATCAGTCCCTGAATTCGACCCTGGGCTTACCGCAGGTGAGTTTGCCTTCGGGGCATGCTCCTCTTACACAGGGAGGTCCCGCTCCTTTGAAAATCACGGGATAGACTTCCTTGCAGAGTCTGAGCATTTCATCCGCAAGTTCTCTTATTTCCCACTGTGCCCTGTTGCAGCATCTGAGTGAGAAGAAGTGAATCAATTCCCTTGCGTTCATTGTGATTGTGATATTGGTTGTACACGCATTGGGAAGGACGTATCTTGCATCCTCGGGAGGAATCTTTTCCGCCAGTTTGTTGTAAGATTTCCAGATTTCGTCCATAATCCTGTCGAACTCTTCTTTCAGTTCGGGATCCGCCTCAATCGTTTTCGGAACAACGTATGTGGACTTGTTCATCGACACATATCTCTGACTCTGCTGTGAAAACGATGCAACACGGTGCCTTACCAACTGATGTGTCAGAGATCTCGACACACCTTCCACTGAAAAAGTGAATACAGCATGTTCGATCACCGAGTGATGTCCCATACCGACAATCTTTCCCAGTACCTTATCCGGATTCGGTGCATCCACCAATTCCATGGATGATTTCTCGGAATAGCATGATTTACCTGCTGCGGCGCAAATCGCCTCAGCGTTCTGTGTGTACGCCAACAACCTGACCCTCATTGTTCTCCCCTCTGTTCCACAGCGACGTCCTGACTTTATCGAGTCTGTCTTTGTCGACAATGTCTGCGAGTCTTATTTTCCTTACTTCGTAATCTGATAATAAATCCGCAATACCTTCGACGTGGGCATCTCCCACCACGACTACCATGTTACTAAACCTTTTTGAGTATTCGAGAATCTGCTTCGCCATCTTCTCGTTACGTTCGTCCACCAACACTCTTACGAAGTTGGGATATCTGCGGCGGACGTCCGCCATTGCCTCATCGGCATATTTCGCATCGTCAATTAACTTTTGAACATCTTTCTGTCCTTTGAATCTGTCACGGATTGACGATAGTCTGTATCTTAACTTTTCACCGAAAGTCATCGCTTCCCATGCCCTTCTTATCGTATCTGCGGCATCGTCGTCGATAAATCCTATTTCCGCACCTACGAGTCTTCCCGTCTGTACTGCGGTTAACATTTCATTACCGACGGTTGAACGGTTGCCTTCGGCGAGTTTCTGCTGATATTTCGCAGCATGTTTCAGCATTTTGTCCTGACTTTCGATGTCCTTGCTTTCGGATGCCTGCGCTCCCTGTAACGCATTGTAACGTGTGAGATCCAATTCCACAAGAACCGCATCGGGCCAAATCTGCTTGATGAAGAACATAATCGGCTCGGCGATATTCACCACGTGGATTGTGCCTATTATCGTTATCATCCTTCCCGTGATGCACATGGTGATAGATAAACGTCAAGATTATTAGCGAAGGACGTATCCGAGCGGACATGGGAAGACAGTACGATCTCGTCATCTTCGACATGGACGGAACACTCACGCTGCCGAGAAGCAGCTGGGGTTATGTGCATGATGCGATGGGCGTTAACAATGAGGATTCGCTTGCATTGTTCGAGAAAAATGAGATCGATGAGGATGAGTTCATCAGAAGAGATGTGGCCCTTTGGTTTAATGTGGATCCTGAAATCAATGAATCGAGGATTATTCACATTCTGAGAGAAATGCCCTGGATCGGAGGGATTCAGGAAACGGTTGCCTGTCTTCACTACAATAACATCAAATGTGTCATCTGCAGCGGAGGTCTTGAGTTGGCCTCGAGAATGATTTCCGAAGAATACGGATTCGACGGTTACTCCGGAGTGAGACTGCTTACGGATAAAACAGGAAAACTCACCGGGGAATACGTAAAAGGATGCAATCTCAGTGACAAAGGAATACGCACGAAGATGTTTATCGATGAATTCAACGTAGATCCGAAAAGAGTTGTTTCAATAGGAAACAGCTACACCGACGTGAAGATGTTCGATGAAACGGGAATGAGTATTGCGTTCAATCCTTCCGATGAAATTGTATCAAAAGCTGCGGATCATGTCATTAAGAGTGACAACATCTCCGATGTTTTGGATATAATTTTAGAAAATGAAAGGTGTTGAAGAAGAAGACATCAGAATTCGATGTCTTCCTCTTCCTCATCTTCTTCGAATTCGATGATGGGGACGACTCTTCTCTTCATTTTTCCGTAGATTCTGACAATTTCCCTTGCTTCTACGGAGCCTTTTGAATGAAGACGGTCGCGTGCTTTGATTGCGTGAATGTAACATTCCATGTCAGGCAGCGTAAGCACATGTCCGATTGTGAATTCATCATCCGGAGTTGCCTCAATACGTCTCGAATAACTCTTACGGTTGTCGTTTACCGTAACTTTAACGTTAAGCACATCGAACTGCTGCGCCCATATGGTGTTGACATCCTGGGTCTGTGCTCTTTTCTTCCTCTGACCGTTTCCGAGATCGATTGAACAGACTCTCAGGCGCCTTCCGTCTTCGAGGAAGAATTCGTCGTCGATTCTGATTGTCTCTCCTTCCTCAAGTTCCGTTTCCGTCTTCTCCGAAACGGGACCGTCACTGATGATAACCGAAACTTTGTGTAACTTCGGAATCTTAATCGTACCGGAAAACACATTTCCGCATTCTTCGCAGCGGAATGTTCCCTCAAGAGATGACTTTCCGATTCTTCCCTTGAGTACCTCGTGTGTGGTGTAATCATCGCATTTGACGCATTCGTAATAGATCTCTTCCGGAACCTCTCTTGACATTATGATTTCACCTCAGATTTTGAACGGGGCACCGTGTCCCGGTATTATGACGTCGGCGTAGTCGCAGATTGTCTTAATACTTTTCATGGCAACATCCTTACACACGCTGATTCCCGGAGGGACACCTTTGATTATGTTGTCCTGAAGAGGCACTGCATCTCCTGTTATTGCGTATTTCCTGTCGATACCGTCGACAAACACACACATTGAATCCCATGTGTGTCCCGGGGTGTAAACCAATTCAACACCCGCCGCAATACTCACATCTCCGTCGATGATTTCCGCACCTTTCGGTACATCCTCTCCGCCGTCATGGATGTACACTTTGGCATTCTGGAACATGTCGATATTTGCTGTGTGATCCTTATGGCTGTGCGTAAGAATCACGGTATCGACATCCTTGGCGAATACGCCGATCTGCCTGAGACTCATCTTGAGTGCGGGTCTCATGTCCCTGTTGCCGGTGTCCACTACGATCAGTCTTCCGTCCGCTTTGATAAGAGTGGATGTGGAACTCGCCTGCAGAATGTTTCCCGCTTCGTCACGTGTGAGACTCCCGATGGCCAGGATGTCCAAAGTGTTGTTCATGGTATCTTCATTACTTTTGTGATAGATAACCTGTTCGTATCGGTATCCGAACGGAACATTAGTATCTGTGATTGACTGATACTCAGGCGATGGAATACAATCCCGATATCGACATCAAAGTTACAGACGAAGTCTATCCTCCGTCGGAGGATTCGATTCTGCTGATAGAATCACTTGATGTTAAAGAAGGGGAGAAAGTATTGGAAATCGGCCCGGGATCGGGTGTTGTGTCGATACATTGTGCGAAGAACGGCTGTATTGTTACTTCTGCAGACATCAATCCGTATGCGGTTGAGTGTACGGAGAACAATGCGAAAGCGAACAGTGTCGATATCACCGTTATTGAATCAAATCTTTATGAGAATGTAGAAGGAAGATTTGATACAATAATCTTCAATCTGCCGTATCTTCCGGTCGATGATGACGGAGAATTGGCAAAAGCATGGTCCGGAGGAGAAGACGGAATAGGTCCGCTGCCGGGATTGCTGAACGGTTCGGCAGAACATCTCACTCCCGGAGGAAGAATCGTTATTGTTGTTTCGTCGCTCATGGATGAGAAGAGATTAAACAATCTCCTCTCACCCTATGACGTAAAGGTTTTGGGAGAACTCCCGCTTTTCTTCGAGAGACTCCGTGTTTTGGAAATCAGATGATTATCACTGTAAGAACGGTTTTGCCTGTTCGTAACCGTGTTCGGCTGCTTTCGAAAACCATTCTCTGGCACGTTCGGGTGTTTTTTCAGTACCGCATCCGTTGAGGCATAAGACTCCCAAATTGTATTCGGCTTCCGCATGTTTCTGTTCTGCGGCCTTTTCGAACCATTTGAAAGCTGCTCCGTACAGTGCTTCCGGTACTCTGTATGCATAGTGATACGCAAGATCGAATTGTGCGTTCGCATAACCTGCCTCGGCGAAAGCTTCCACTACATCCAAAGCCTTCTCTCTGCAGCAGGATTCGAATTCTTCCGAATCTTCGTCAACTTCTGCAGGTATGGCATATTCCGTCGTTTTGAGATACATAAATTCCAGAAGATCGTCCGCATCCGATATTCCGTACTTCACACTCTTCATACACCATTCCGCCACACCGCGGTAATCGTGTTCCTGCATACATCCGACAGCCTTGAACATGGCTGCTTCCAGATTTCCCTTTTCAAGAGCATCCGCCATTATGCCGTCGATTCTCTCACGGGCTTCATCGGAACTTTTACCCCCGTCCCCGGAGTAAATAACGCTGTAAAGAACATACTGAGCGGTATCGAATCCGTCCAATGCCTCTTCTATGATCCATCCTTCGTTATCTTCCCAGCACTCGACGGTGTTCTCTTCGACGTATGCCCTCAGAATCGCATCACGTGAGTCTGTATCTCCTCTGTTGGCGGCTTCGGTGTGCTCTTTGATTGTCATTCTTAATTTTCTCTTCTTAGCCATGCGTTCACGGACATCTATCCTGTCGGCAGAATATAACCGTTCCCTTTAATCGGCATTCTACGGATCTAAACAGATTTTCAGTGTATCGAAGGGAAACATAAAGAAGTGAAAATGCAGAAAAAAGATGTTTGTTGTCAGGAACAAAGAGGATGCATCTGCCCGTTTCACGGGCAGATGTATCACATCACCCGGATCAGGAGCTCATGAGCTTCTCGATTTCTTTCTTAAGAAGCTCATTTGCCTTCTGACCGTCGATCTTTCCTCTGAGAGCACCCATAACAGGCCCCATGAGAGGTCCGATCGCTCCGACTCCGCCTTTGCTTCTGATGAATTCTTCACGTTCTTTCACAATCTGTGCGATAATCGTGCTTGCTTCATCTGTATCGACAACACCGAGTCCGAGTTTTTCTATGGCTTTTTCTGCATCGGTTCCGTTGCACATTTCCCTGAGAAGTGCAGGTAACGCTTCCTTGGCGAAACGGCCTTCTTTCAGCAGTCCGAATGCCTGCATGACCTTCTCATCCGTAAGTACGGATACATCCGCATTGTCATGTTCCAGCTCACCGTAAGTGTTCAGGAACGTAGTTGCGGCAACGGATGCCATGTCGTACTCTTTTGCGATTCTTTCGAATAAGTCATTATTATCCTGACGTACGATCTGTCTCGCCTGCTGTGCGTTGATTCCGTACTGCGAAACAAGACGTCCTTCGATTGCTTCGGGAAGTTCCGGAAGGTTCTCGCGGATGTGTGCCATCCTTTCCCTTGTGATTTCCGTAGGAGGAACATCCGTTTCGGGATACATCCTCGCCGCTCCGGGCAGAGGCCTCGAATACTTCGAAGTACCGTCGGGAAGAGGATCTCTTGTTTCTTCGGGGACTTCTTTCAATGCGATGTTTGCTCTGTCTACGGCAACTTCCAACGCATCCTTCGCTTTCTTCTCCTTTGCAGCACAGATTACAAATGCATCGTATGTTCCCGTCATGCCTAAGAATTCGCGGAGTGCATCGACATAACTCTGTTCGATACCGTAGTTGGGAAGCTCATCGGAATGGAATATTCCCTTGACTCCTTTGGTTCTGGCTCTCTGTGCCATTTCCGCTCCCAGACGGAGTTTTCCTGAATCTCCGTTCATCACGCCGGAGAATCCGGGAAGACGCACTGCGATAACCTTTCCTTTGTCTTTCAGTGCGCCCTGAATGACTTTCGAACCGCAGTCTTTGAAGATATCCGTAACATCTATGGGTTCGAAGGGTACTTCCTTCACTCCCCTGTCGGTAAGAATTCCCCTGATTCTGAGCAGCATCTTCTGCCTGTTGACTTCGTTTTCAACGTACAGCGGAAGAAGCCTGAGTTCCTGAACACCTTTGATTTCAATACGTGCTCCGCCGGGAATCGAGATGTTGAGATCTTCTCTGATTGTACCGATTCCTCTCTTGACCCTCTTCGTCGCCCTCAGAAGCGTACCGATTCTCAGTGCGACTTCCATACACTCTTCGGGAGTGCGGATATCCGGTCCTGTCGCAACCTCAATAAGCGGAATACCCAGCCTGTCCAAACGGTACGTAATTTCCGCATCGGTTGTCTCGACTTTACGGCAGGCATCTTCTTCCAGACAGACGGAAAGAATAGAGATTTTCTTTCCGTTGACATCAATCGAACCGTCTGTTGCAACCAACGCTGTCCTCTGGAAACCGGATGTGTTCGAACCGTCGACGACAATCTTCCTCATGAAGTGAACTTCGTCGACCGCACGTGCGCCCATCATTTCAGAGAAAATCAAAGTGGTTTCCATTGCATCCTTGTTGATTCCGTGGGGAGGTTCTTCATCCAATTCCACGAGACATGACGCACCTTCGGCGGACTGATACCTGTATCCGAGGTTCCTCTGGAACTGTGCGAGTGCAGCCCTGTCGATTTCTCCTGTTTCGGATGTTGTAGGTCTGAGTCTTCTGTAGACGGAACCGTGTCCTTCCTCACAGAGATGTGATTCACAGTCGCAGAAGAGTTTCTTCGTGTCCAACTGCTGGTGAATTTCAATTCCGCAGATCATCTCGGGTTCCGCCATCAGAACACCCTCCTTTCGCTCATCTCTCCGACGAGAGGAGTTCTCATAATCTCCTTCACTTCGGATTTATCATAATTAGCCAATGCCCAGGATAATTTCACATAGGCTGTCTCGGGAAGCATATCAAATACAGAAATAACTCCCGCCGTAATCAGATCACGGCCTGTGTTGTAAACGTTCATGTTGGTCTGACCGTTGATACACTGCGAAGTCATGACAACCACGGTTCCCTTCTTCACGGCTTTCTCAATCATCGGAATCATGTTTTCGTTCACATGACCCAGTCCGGAACCTGCGATGACCACTCCGTCGCTCTTCATGAAAATATCTTCGAAGAGTGCGGGATCCATTCCGGGATAGTACTGCAGCAAAACGGTCTTCTGATCCATGTCGGATTTTACCGTTGCTTTATCCTTACGTACCGGAGGCAGTTCCATATTCAGCGTAATCTTTCCGTCCCTGTCGATGTTTGCGGCGGGCATGATGTTGATGCTCTTAAACGCATCACGCCTCGATGTGTGCATCTTTCTGACCCTGGATCCGATGTGAACAGCGAATGAATCGTCTCCGGATGTGTCGTGCATTACAACATAAACCCCTGCTTTTTTGGATTTGGTACAGAACTGAGCGCATGCCATGAGGTTCGTGGAAGCATCCGATGAGGGTCTGTCCGAAGACCTCTGCGCCCCCACAAGAATAACAGGCTTGGGAACATCTCCCAACATGAATGATAACGCAGCCGCGGTGTAACCCATGGTGTCCGTACCGTGGGGAATAATCACTCCGTCGGCACCGTTGTTGATCTCCTCGGCAACAGCTTTTGCCAATTCCTGCCAGTGACAGATATCCATGTTCTCCGAGAAAATCGAGAACAATACCTTTGCGCGGACGTTCGCAATCTCCCTGATTTCGGGTACTGCGTTGACCATATCCGATGTAGACAGTGCGGGATGTACCGCACCCGTTCTGTAATCGACGTAAGAAGCAATCGTACCGCCGGTACCGATGAGAACCAACGTGGGCAGACCTTTCTTCTCTTCCACTTCGGTTTCTTTTCTTTCCCTTACTACAGGCGCATCGAGTACTGTAATCTTTGTTTCAGGTGTGATTCTGACACCCACGTTGTATCCGCTCTTCATCTTCATTACGATGACATCCGAAGCGCTGAACTCGTGGTGGGGCATCAGTACCCCGATGTACGTCTTACCGTCGGTCTCGACGGATATCCTGTATCCCTCGGAAATTCCCAGGGATTCAAGTCTCTCGGTTAACTCGGCTGAATAGGTCATGCTGTTCGGATGACTGTATCTACTCCTTGTTTATAAGGAAGATTACGCACATACGCGTAAAGAAAACTGGCACATCTTTTACTTCCTTTTGAAATCAAACGTTCATATTATAACCGCCCTCGCCATTCGGAAAAATATGCATATGATCACCGACGTCGGAATGGAATTCGATGTCCTCAAGGAGAACAGCAGGATAGCTCACGAGAACTACCATCTGCTTAAGGAACATGACATACTGTCGGTGGACTTCATGGGGTCCATCGGTGCCGGGAAGACGGCGATGATAATCAAACTGGCGGAAAAGCTCAGGGCGAAAGGACTCAGAGTCGGTGCAATCGCAGGAGATGTGACGGGTGCGGATGATTTCACGAGAATGGAAGTCTCCGGAATCAAGACCGTGAACTGCAACACGGGAAAAGACTGTCATCTTACGGCGAACATGATTCACAAGAGACTTCACACAATGAATCTCGATGAAATCGATGTGCTGTTCATAGAGAATGTCGGTAACCTCGTATGTCCTGCGGATTTCCCGCTGGGAACGGATTACAGGATAGTTGTCATCTCCACAACCGAGGGTGACGATATGGTGAGAAAACACCCCGACATTTTCATTCACTCGGATATTGCGATTCTCAACAAGATCGATATCGCGGATGCCGTAGATGTGGATCCGGATGTGATTGTCGCGGATTACGAGAAACTCACGGGCGGAAACAAGCATATGTTCAAAGCAAGCGTGAAGAAAGACATCGGTTTGGATGAAATCCTCAAAGCCATGGAGCTGTGAATATCATGAAGATTCTCACAATCGGCGGCGGAGGACGTGAACACGCTGCAGTCGAAGCGTTATACAGATCGGGTGCGGAGATTTATGCGGTAATGAAAAACGCCAATCCCGGAATCATCGCAAGATCGAAGAAATATCTTCTGTGTGATGAGAAAGATATCGCAAAGGTCTGTGCATTCGCAAAAGAAAACGATGTGAAACTCGCATTCGTAGGTCCCGAGGCTCCTCTGGAGGCGGGAATCGTGGATGCTCTCGAGAAAGAAGGCGTATTGTGTGCATCCCCTACCGCAGCTGCGGCAAGAATCGAAACATCGAAATCTTTCATGAGAAACCTCGTCGAGAAACACGGAATCAAAGGAAATCTTGCATATGCATCATTCGATAACGCAGAAGATGCCGAGAAATACATCAAAAGCATCGATCACGAGATTGTCGTAAAACCCGTCGGACTTACAGGCGGAAAAGGTGTGAAGGTACAGGGGGAGCACCTCCATTCCTTCGAAGACATAATGGATTACATTAACGAGATTTTCGACATGAACATCGGCGGAGCCGGCGTAATCATCGAGGAAAAAGCCGTAGGAGAAGAATTCACACAGATGGTCTTCTGCGACGGAAAGAACATCAAACCTATGCCGTTGGTTCAGGACCACAAGAGAGCATACGAGGGAGATGTAGGTCCGAACACCGGAGGTATGGGTTCCTACACAGATTCCAACCATCTTTTACCGTTTATCACACAGTCCGAAAGGGAAGAAGCACTGAAAATCGTACAGGATATTGTCGATGCAATGGCCGAAGAAGGCTGTCCCTACCGCGGTCCGATGTACGGTCAGTTCATGCTTACGGTGGACGGTCCGAAGATTATCGAAATCAATGCAAGATTCGGAGACCCCGAAGCGATGAACGTTCTCACACTTCTGAAAAGCGATTTCGTTGACATCTGTTACAGAATGGCAACCGGAACTCTTACCGAGAATGTGGAATTCTACGACATGGCAACGGTCTGCAAATACGTCGTTCCCGAAGGATACGGCGTGAAATCAGTTTCCGGAAAGGAAATCACCGTAGATGTCGACAGTATCGAAAGATGCGGTGCGAAAGTCTACTTCGCAAACGTCGACCAGAAAGACGGAAAACTCCTCACCGGAACTTCAAGATCCATAGGAGTCGTAGGATTGGC
>CAZDCU010000026.1:0-20792 GCA_964504055.1 uncultured Methanomassiliicoccales archaeon | reverse complement strand
TCTCCTTCTTTTAACAGTCTTTCACGGAGAGAATCTTCCCCTTCTCTCATTTTCGACGAGTGCACACCGTAGCGCCTCGATACATTCACTTCGATATACGCAGACAAAATATCGCACATCTTCAGTTCTTTACCTGCGGCTTTACCGAATCTGATATCATCCTTAACATCGAACGGGTCGTAAACAAAGAATCTCAGTTCGTCTCTCCATCCTTCCGGGATCAGAGGCATTATCTTTGATTCTATGAGTTCATGCTCATACTCATCAAGCAAACCCGCAAGTCCCTCGACATTGACTTTCACGGGGGAGATAACATCTTTTGTCAGAACTTCAGGTAAGTCGTGGAATAATCCTGTGTAATAATCATTGTATGATTGTTTATCATCCGCATTTACTTCGAGATCGTGCAGATACATCATAGTCGCAACCATTAACGAATGTCCCAGTACCGTTGTAGCCGGAATTCTGGGAATACGTGTCCACCTCTGCTGGAATCTCAGCTGACCTATGAGATCGACAAACGTCATTGATTGGGAACCGATCAACATCTTCACTCCCGCCAAATCCGAGAATGTACTCAGTTCCATTGAGATGGTTGCCTTGGTCTGATCTATTGCAAAGGAATGCCTGTTCATATCATAAATCAGATTGAACTCCCAATTCGTGGCGAGATAATGCGCAGCGGCAACGATTCTGTCCTCAACCGAAGATTCCCTGCTGCGGATGCTGTTTTCAAATCTCTTCAGGAAATCTTTATCCAAATCGGGCATTGTGCGGGAGATTTCAGACATAACGTAATCGTTAACTTCGTCGAATCTCTCTTCTTCCATTCTGTGTAATAACTGAGGCTTAAGATCGGTAAGAACTGTTCTCTTCATAAATGAGAACAGACAGCCTTCGATGATTCTTCTCCAGTCGAGTTTTGTATTCCTCTCCTGTTCCTCATATTTACCGAGAACCCACGCAATAGCCGCCTTGTGAGCCTGTTTGTCTATCTCCGTAAGATCTATCGGACGGAGGTGGTCGTTCCACCTGTGCATATTAGCTGCGTCGAATAAAGCGTAGATAAGATCCATGTTCATTATGTCAGACAAATCAGGTCACCTTTGACCCGTAAAAGGAATAGAGAAAATAAACGGTTTGGTGGAAGTACGGATCACATGAACGTGATTGCACCGATAATCTGCCCGATTTCGATGAGTTTCTCATCATCCGAGACTTCGGCTGCTTCGCATGCCCTGAGCTGAGTGATGAATGTCATCTCTTCTTTCTCAGTGAACTTGCCTGCCTTCACCTGCGCCTCGAGTTTATTCACGGCATATCTCAGAGCGTCGCCTACCTTTCCTTCGCCCTTGAACTGAACGGAAGGTTTGAGGCCCGCTATGTCTGCCCTCTGTTTCTTGCCACCCTTCCCGAAGAGTGACTTGAGTTTGTCGGTTAATCCCACTTGCATTCCTCCTTTTGGGTTGCGAGTCCTTTCGATACGAATCAGACTGTGTATGATTTACAATCCAATGTATCCCCGGGAGCAACACATCCGCACATCCCAGCGAACCAAACACAGACTGAGAATTTTTACGTCCAGACATCTGCGGCCGTTTCGCGGATATGGTTACGTATATGCGTCTAACAACGTTATAAACATTGCCTACAAAAATGTCAGTCTGGGTCTAGTGAAGTACGATATACAAAGCAACGTAATATAGACCTCATCTGTCAGATATTCCGATACGCTTATCCTTCTGCGGAAGCACTCTGAAACCTTTCCGAAAAATTAGTTCCTTCTATATATCAAGAAAAGTATTGGGGCATCATGAAAATCTCCCAAAGGCTTAATTCGATTCCGATGTCCGGAATAAGAAAGATGTTTGATTTGGCAACACCCGACAGCATCAATCTGGGTCTGGGAGAACCCGACCTCAACCCTCCTGCGGAAGCAATCGAGGGAATGTGCGATGCCGCGCACAAAGGTCTGAACAAATACGGCCCCACTGCGGGAATTATGCCTCTCAGGGATGCAATCGCGAAGCATTACTCAAGATATGCTCCCCTGGAAGGAAAGAATGTGATGGTCACACCCAGCGGATCTTCTGCTTTGCTGGAGATTACCCAATCAATGATCGATCCCGGAGACGAAGTACTCGTACCGAGTCCTGGATTCGTGATTTACGGCCCTCACGCGGAACTTGCAGGCGGAAAAGCAGTCTACTACAAACTCACAGACGGCGATTTCCAGCCGGATATCGATGACATTCAGTCCAAAATTACCAAAAAGACGACAATGATGGTTATCAACAACCCCTGCAACCCTACGGGAGGAACACTCAGCAGAGAGTCTTTCAAAGCATTATGCGACATCTCCGAAGACAGAAACATAACAATCCTTTCCGACGAAGTGTACGATTCCTTCGTCTACGAAGGAGAGCACGTTTCCTTCCTCTCGAAGCTTGACAGAGCGGTTGTGTGCGGAGGATTCTCCAAGATGATGGCCGTAACAGGCTGGAGACTCGGATTCCTTATGGCGAATGACGATGTTATGGATGACCTCATCAAAATGCAGTACCACGTATGCGCAAGCCCCAACATGCCTGCGATGTACGGTGTTCTCAATGCATTGCCCAACATCGACGGTTATCTCAAAAACGCAAGAGAGACGTTCAGAAAAAGAAGGGATCTCATCGTAAAGAGAATCAACGAAATCGACGGCATGGAAATCATTCCTCCGAAGGGTGCATTCTACGCATTCCCGTCCTTTGACTACAATGTCACATCCGAAGAATTCGCGATGAAACTCATAAAGAACGGACTCATCTGCACACCCGGTTCGGCATTCGGACCGTACGGAGAGAAACATCTCAGATTCTCATACGCAGCAGACGAGACTAAGATCGAGAAAGGTATGGACATCCTTGCCTCGACAGCTGCCGAAATATCAAAATCATGAAGGTGCCCAAATGACGGATACCAAAAAAGACCAGAAAAATACCGATGACGGAAAGAGCATCGACGAACTGTTCGGTACTGCGGAACCGAAAGTAAAAATTGACCCGAACACAGGACTCATCGAACAGGTGTTCGAAGACGAAGATGTCAACGTTGAAAAACAGCTTTGGGAAAAGAACCCCCGCAGAAGTCAGGCACTCGCCGACCTGTGGTACGATGAGCTTCAGAAAGCCGTAAGCGAAGGAACCGAAGACGAAGAAGGAAGAAAACACCTCTCGTTCCTGATGAGCGTGAACAGTGTTCTCGATCTTATCATGGAGTGCGTTCCCGAAGATCTCGCTCTTGAGGTTTCATACGCATTGGACCACACGGTTGCGTTGGCTCTCGTCAACAAGAAGTACGACTGCGATCTCCTCGAAGAAGAGAAGAAAGCCGTTTCCATTGTCAAGAGAGAGGATTACGAAACAGATGACGACTTCAAGAGAGCCGTCGAAGCCATCGACGACCACTGGTGGTCCATCAGTCAGCCTCAGCTCGACATGAGAAATGCAAACGATGCCATCCTGGAAATGCTTGCCAAATACAAGCTCAACGAATGATATGTCCGATACAGTTTCGACAGCGGTCTCCCCGGGGAAGTTTATCCTCCTCGGAGAGCACGCAGTGGTATACGGAAAACCGGCAATTGCGTTGGCCGTCGATATGGGTTTTTCATGCACAGTATCGCACGGTGACAGCAACACGCTGAACGGTGCACCCCTGGATCCCGAAAAGCATCCGCACATACAGTATATCCTGTCGAAACTGAAAGCAGACAACATCAATATCAAAACATGGAGCGACATCCCTTCAGGATCGGGATTGGGTTCCTCCGCCGCACTGTCATCTTCTTTGGATGCGGCGGTAAGAAATCTTCTGAAAGAAGACATGAATCCCATGAGAATTGCGGAAGATGCCTTCGAAGCGGAATATTTCGCTCAGGGAAGGGCTTCGCCTCTCGATACTTCCACATGCACCTTCGGAAAAGGCGTTGCAATCAACGTAGCCGATACGGAATCCCATTTATGGGATGCGGAAAGAAACGAAAGCAAATGGTCTGTCTCCAGGATCGCAGTTCCCGAAATGACATTTGTCATAGGATATACGGGCGTGAAAGCATCCACCGGCGTATTGGTTGAGAGGGTAAGGAAATACAAAGAACACAACAGGTTCGCTTCCGATATCATCGACGAAATCGAAGATGTTACGCACCGCGGAATCAGCGATATGCGTAAGAATGACGTGGAATCCCTGGGAAAAATGATGACTTCCAACCACAAATTACTGTCAATCTTAGGGGTTTCATGCAACGAACTCAATAAGCTTGTGAATGCCGCAGAAAGACACTCATACGGTGCGAAACTCACGGGTTCCGGCGGAGGAGGATGTATGATAGCTCTTACCGATAATCCTGAGTTGGTATGCGAAGACATCAGACTTCACGGCGGTGTTCCCTATATTGTGAAAACCGGCGTATGCGGTGTCAGAATCGTGTGATTTTTTTCAAAACAGATTACATCAATCTGTTTTCCTGTACGGATATTGAAAATAATATCGGAAAATTATGAACACACGTCCGCCGTAAAGACAGCGGACGTATGTCCCGAAATGTTTTCAGATCAGGTCCTCAAAGCCTTCTACGACCTTGGGGTACTTCTCTTTGACGATCTTGAGGAGGTTGTATACGTTGACCTCTCCGATGTCCGAGTCTTTGATTAACTGAATCAGCTCGTCGAGAGTCTTATCGTCGAGTGATGCAAATCTCTCCTTAGCCATCCAGTTCCTGTAGAGTTTGTCCTCCATCCTGTCACGCCATTTCTTTTCGTAAGCCATGAGCGCTTTCTTGGAGAAGTCTCCCTTCTTCAGGCAGTCTGCCGCAACTTCTCCGGCATATTTACCGGATCTGCATGCGTGGGCGATACCTCCGCCGGTGATGGGGTCGATAATCCTTGCCGCATCTCCTACGAGCATGAGGTTGTCCGCAACTGTCTCATCCAATCCGGGGATGGTGGAAACCATTCCTCCGACGATCTCGAGAATCTGTCCGTTCTTGAATCTCGGGTCTGTGTTGATGAACTTGTCAAGATAGTATTTCGGATCGGCTCCGATCTTACACTTGCTTGCCATAACACCGATACCGACGTTTGCCTCGGTCTTGCTCTTGGGGAAGATCCAAATGTATCCTCCGGGGGCTGCCGAACCGATAACGAATTCGCAGAAGTTAGGCTCGAACTCGATGTTTGTCATTCTGTACTGAATGCATGTGTCGATATCGTTGAGCTTCAGTGAAGTGTCGATACCTGCCCACCTTCCGACCTGTGACTCGTAACCGTCGGCTGCGATGACACATTTTGCGTAGATTTCGATATCATCGCCCATCGATCTCGCTTTGAT
Organism: uncultured Methanomassiliicoccales archaeon; assembly: GCA_964504055.1. Taxonomy (GTDB): domain Archaea; phylum Thermoplasmatota; class Thermoplasmata; order Methanomassiliicoccales; family Methanomethylophilaceae; genus Methanarcanum. The sequence goes on along the minus strand of CAZDCU010000026.1, from coordinate 15,416 downwards.
ACCGATGAGTTTGCCGTCTTTGTCCTTAATGACTCCTGTGCACCCGGTACGCATGAGAATCTTCGCACCCGCTGCGGCTGCGCCCTCTGCGAGACGCTTGTCGAAGAGGTGCCTCTCAAGCACATATCCTACTTCCGCACCCGCTTTGCTCTCATCGAGCTGGAAAACAGTTCCGTTGGGTGACCTGATAATCGCTCCGGCCATATCCGCACGTGCCCATGCAGGGTCTGCGTCAATACCCAATTCGGCAAGCCATTTCTTGGAAACACCTTCCGCACACCTGAGAGGTGCACCGATTTCAGCCTTCTTTTCGATAAGAATTGTCTTTGCACCGCCCTCGGCTGCGTATTTTGCAGCCATGCTTCCGCCGGGACCTGCACCTACGACAACGACATCGCACTCGTATTTCGCGACCATCAGGCTACCTCCTTCGAAAGCGCACCGACGGGGCAGATTTTTATGCATCTTCCGCAGCCGTTGCAGTCATCGTTGAATTCAAGGATGTAGTCGTTCAGGTAAATCGCATTCTTCGGGCATGAACCCGCACAACCGCCGCAGTGGAGGCATTTGTTGTAATCGACTTTCATTTGTCTCACCTTATTGGTCGGGCCTCTGATCTTCGGGAACAATCAGAGCGTTCTCGAGAGCTTTGGCCTCTTCTTTGTGTTTCTCCTTCCACTCCGCAATCGGCACCGAGTATTTCTTCTCGATTTCCTCACGGTAGTACGGACCGCCGTTGTATGCGCAGAAAGGAATGACGCGGAGATCGGGTGTGACGTAGTGGATTGCACAGCGCTCTACCCTCTCGACATCGTAATTGTAAGCATCCTGGAAGTGCATCGCACCGATGTACATCGCATTCCATGAGAATCCCGCAAGCGTCTTCTTCGAACTGTCGCTCATGACACCTTTGATAAGACGAACGAAGTCTTTCTTCGTCATGCCCTTGGGCATCTTGCTCTCGTCGATGCATCCGTTGAGGAGTCCGACAAGTTTCAGCAACTGGAACTTCTTGAATCTGGCTTTCTCCATGTGATCAGCCAATTCATCAAGACCTGTGACGAACTTCTTCACATCGATGAATCTCGGAAGCGGGACGTACTCGCCGTCTTCTCCCTTGAGAATGTATGTTGCCATACCGCAGTGGGGGTGAACCGTAAATGTCACCATCGGCTTGCCGAGGTATGCAGACGCATACTTTGATACAGGTGCGACAACAGGTACGGGGAACCAGTCATCGGGTTTCGCATATCCTGTCTGTTCCTGCACATCTTTCATGAGATCGGGGATTGTGTACCTTCCCTTCTCGAGTTCCTCACGTGTAATCCTTCCCGTGAACGAAACAGGCTGGAAGTTCACACCGCGGATGATATCCGAGTTCTCGAATGCAAACTTGATGATTCCGCCGATCTGATGATCGTTGACTCCTTTGACAACGGTAGGAACAAGAACAACCGACGGAGGGTGCTCGATTTTTCTGAGATTTTCAAGCACTTTGAGCTTAACGTGGAACATCTTTCTGTTCCTTGCCTGGATGTAAGGCTCATCTGTGACACCGTCGAATGAGAGATAAATCGTATTCAGACCGGCATCCTTGACCTTCTGACAGAATTCCACACTCTTTGAGAATTCGATACCGTTCGTAGCAACCTGAACCTGTGCGAATCCCATGTCTTTTGCAGCCTTGATTACCTCAATGAATCTGGGGTAAATCGTAGGTTCTCCTCCGGAGAACTGCACTGCGGTACATTTGATGGGTTTCTCATCCCTGAGGGTCTTGAGCATAGCCATGACCTGATCGAATGACGGCTCGTACACATATCCCGCACTGTTCGCTTCCGCAAAGCAGATAGGACATGTCATGTTGCATCTGTTGGTGAGATCGATGTTCGCCAACGAGGTGGACGACTTCAATGCAACCGGTTTTTCACCGATTTTGATGATAACATTACCGCCGTTCGACGCAGCATCGTCGGGGTTTTCAAGACCGATACCGTCTTTGGCGTACGCCTCAACCCTGAGATACTGTTCCACGCTGGACCATATGAGGCAATCGAATTCTCCGTGTTCGGGGCAGGTCTTCTTCGAGTACACCTTGCCGTCCTTCTCATAGTGCTCGGCCTCAAGGACCCTGCCGCACTCGGGACAGACGGACTCCACCTTCTTCGGAAGCCCTTTCATTGCACTGTATTCTTTCGTCGTGATGGTCATTACATCCACACTTCTGTGCTCGCACCCATCCAGTGTAGGAATATAAACCCGTCGCTATTTTTTATAATTAATATTAGGGGCTGGCTGAGACACTAACCGCTAACTGTAGCGTCCCGCTTATATTCACGTCCTCGGGAATGAAGAATTCATGGTACCCGCAGGATCGCTGAGAAGCTCAAAGAAAGGACAGATGCCCTTCGCAATGGTCGCTGTCACGTTATTGCTCGCATGTTCCGTATCCGGTATTGTCTATGCCAACATGGACAGTGTCGAAGATACAACCGATGACATCAAATCCGAACTTATGTCGGTGGAAGAATCCATTGACGACACGGAAAGATACATCGAAGCCGGATTGGGAAACATCATCAACGAAATCAGCATCGATCCCGAAGGCGGGTCTCTCGTAAAAAGAACGGAAACCTTCGAAGAAAAAGCGGATGCATGGTTTAAGAGTGCATTTCCCCTCAGCGACAAGGGCGTCACAGCAGTACTTTCCGATTACAGCATTCAGTTGGGTATGGAGAATCTCAAAGTCTCCGACGACGGACTTATCAACGGTTCAAGGCCATGTTTCCTCAGAGCAACAGGATATGCGGATATCGAATACACATCGGCTTCAAGTGTCACATCGAAAAGGATACAGATTTCTGCGGACGGTACCTCAGGCCTTCCTTTCGTGATTGACAGTATAACCGAATTCGAACTTTCATCCTCCGGAAGTTCTTCCGCATTGACCGAACTTATGTCATATCAGCTTTCATCACTGGCACAGCACAGAATCATGAACGGGTACGGATCAACGTCTGCCACAGGCGAAAGAGGCACTGAGTCTATTATAACCGAAGAGGATGTCGAAGAATCTTTCAGATCTTCTCTTTCCATCATCGAATCCCTCTGCTTCCGCAGCACGGGAGATAACACAAAATCACTGAACTCCAACGAACACGCAGATGCCGCAGAACTCTTCATAGCGGAGAACGGGTACATAGAATTGGATATCTCCGCAATAGTGTCCCAGGCACTCGTTGCTGTTTCGGATCAGTTTGTAAACAAATGGATTGAACTGTTCTTCCTTGACGATGCCGTAGACGCTCTGAACAAAGTCGACGATCACATCGAATACGGACTGAGACTTGCAATAGGTACCATCTTCAGCAAAGATCTGACATCCTCCAAACACTACATCTCGGAAATCATGAAGAAATACGGATATGACGAATCAGACTACAGATATATCGGCGGACAGACCGTAAAACTCAGCGTAACCGGCGGAAACTACATTGTCGGAGACGAACTGGTTACGGTTGAACCCTTCGGCATAGAAATTCAGAGTGCCGGGATCGACATCTTCTCATGGGGAGGATGGGGGAGTTTCCTCGATGACGGCGTACTTTCCGTAAGATCCGTTGAAGAAAACATGAAGAACATCCTCAACGGCGCTGCAATCAACGCCTCCAAAAGCATCGGATCGATCAAAATCAAAGCCGATGCATTCGATGATGTGACATTCTTCTCGAATCTCTCCGAAGCAATGGATGAGGCACTGAAGAACGGTCTCGGAAACATCGAAAACACAATGAATTCTTCGGTCAGGAACACAACATTCTACAACCCTTCATACACTGCACTGTTCAGCAAGTTGGACAGCAACCTTTCGGAAATTTACAATGTGACAGCGGTTCAGAACAGCAACACCGAAAGAATCGAAAACGCGATACACGCACACCTCAGAGGAAACGGAATGACTGTTCTCAGCCAGGATGTGATTTCATCCCTCACATCCGAAGCAAAGATGTCCTCCGGTTACAAAGCGGTGTATGCGGACATTGACACGGAAATTGAGAATTCGGTATCGCTTCTCAAAAACGTTCTTACAAAAGTTCCCGGTGAAAACAACGAGAACATCAAGACCCTCCTGGGACTTACACTTAAAACAGTCATGAAAACGGACATCGTCAGCAATGCGGTGACATCCATTACAAAGAACATGACGTCCGACATATCGGAATATCAGGAACTCAACATAAAATCAACGATAATCGATCTTGAGAACGGCAGTTCATACAGACTTACAGACGGCGACGGAAACGTCTTCACTGAGTATGTCTCAATAGAAGACGACTACGACCTTGACATCAAGATCGTACAGCCCAAGTACAACAAATCGAAATGCATCCACAGCATAGGAATCACCGAATTCAATCTCAGCCCGTACACAACGGTTTTCACAGTCTCCCTTGACGGAGATGTCGATTATTCGGTAAGTTCCGCATCCCCTGTCCTTACAGCACTCGGATGGTCCGATGCGGCATCGAAAGGAAACTTCTCGGTGACAACATCATTCGATATCGCATGTGTCAGCGGTTGGGCACTGACAGGTGTTGAATACACCAAGAGCTCCAACATCATCACCGAAGCGGTCAAACTCCTCCTGAAAGCAGCCGAACCTCTGTTCGAACCTCTCAAAGAAGTGTTCATTGCACTGAAACAGCTGTCCGATCTCTGCAGCACCGCAATCGTAGAAATCAGCTCATACATGAACGCAATGATTTCCGAATTCTACGACAGAATCATGGGGCCTATCGAAAAGATACAGGAAATCATAGAGAGCCAGCTTATGGCAATCTTCGACGTGACATTCGATGTCGGACTCGGATATCAGTCATTCACATTCAGCTTCTACGGCATGGCCCTTACAGTTGAATTCAGAGCTGCGACACTCACACAGAACACAAAATCACTGTGTAAAGTCAAACTTGCAACCGAAATCGGAGAAACATCGATCGAAGCGGGATTCGAAGTAAAATACAACGAAAAGAACGGAATCATGTTCAAAGGAACCGGAAAAGTCAAAGCAGACGACTGGGCCGTCGATCTTACAATCGACCCGTTCATGAAATTCAGCAAGAAAATCCTCAGCGCAACGGGAACAGTAAGAGGAATCGATTTCACGGCGGTAATGCCTGAAATCGTTCAGTACGATCAGATCGAAGCAAGCGTATCCGACATACCCGGCGTGGGACAGATTCTCTCGAACATTCCTCTCCCTATCCCCGGAGTGAAAGGAAGCTTCGACATGGGCGTTGACCTCAGATACAACATGCCGATTCAGACCGGACTCATGATCAACGAGTTCGAATCAAACCCCGCAGGAGACGACAGAGGAAAAGAATTCGTCGAACTCTACAACGCAACAGGTTCGACAATCGATCTTTCCGGATACAGATTGGTTCCCGGAACAAACGAATCGAAAGCAATCGAACTCTCCGGAACAATCAAGCCCCTGGAAAAGAAAGTGTTCTACTTCAGCGGCCTTTCTCTCAAAAACACCGGAAGGACGGGAAGTCACAACGGAGAATCAATCACTCTCTACGACGCAGACGAAAACATCGTAGATTCCACTCCCTGGAAGAGCGACAGCGCAAACGACGACAGCACATGGCAGAGATCCTCGGACGGTTCTAAAACATGGATGTTCAAGAAGGGAACACCCGGAAAGAGTAACGGTGTTGTTATCAAAACAAACGCAATAGCACAAACATTCATCATCGACAGTCTGAAGACAGCAGGTGAAAAAGCACTGTACCAGATGGGCAACCACCTTACATCTGTCGAAGAAGTGGCGGAATTCCTCAAGAAGATGTTGGAAATTTTCATTGAGACTGTGATAGAAAAAATCGCAGACATGCTTGTATCCGCCGCAGTATTCATTCAGATGGAACTCTCGGATCTTGCGGGAACACAGCACGCAGGAGTCAAACTCTCATTGGAAATGAATTCCGAATTAGTCAAAGAAGGACTTACCTGGCTCATCGCTCAGACAGACCTTCTCGGTTCATACGTTAAGACTCCCGAGTGCTCCGATCCTCTGAACATCGTATGCAACGACACATACTTCCGCACAACAGTCTACACGGGAATGAGCGCACCCAAGATTCTGAACAAAAACGTCGACGGAATGGAAATCACAGTGGGACTGTCGGTAGGAGTAAACATCTCCGGACTGTTCACAATCTGCGGTGACGAAAGAGGAACGTGGAAAGTAGACGCAGGAGTCGTAATCGAAGACTGCCCCTTCGAATTGGCAGTAAAGAAACTCAGCAAAGAGAAGGGAGAACACTGCGACATGTGGCTCCTCAGGATGCAGTTCAGCAAATCGGAGTGAAGACAACCCAATCCATTAAGAACAGGCAGTATATAGGGAGGGACATGGCAAAGTCCTACAGAATACCGACCGTTCTCTCAGCAGAGGAGCTTACAGACAAGGCATTCCATAGGGCATCCAAGATTACCGTGAACGGTACCAATGCCCTTGACACCAAGAAGAAAACAACCTTGGCGAAAATCACGGCATCGGGAGATATTGTCAAAGATACGTTCACGGGATACGTCAACAAGTTCCCGCGTATCGAGAAGGATGACGATTTCTTCCCTGAGTTGGTTGATTTGGTAATCGGCATCGACAGATACAAAAAATCCCTCGGAGCCATGAACTGGGCTGCGGGAAAGACGGAAAGACTGAAAACGGAAGCTCTCAGGAACGTAAGACGTTCGAAAGACGGTTCCGTAATCGATTCCGTAAGAAGCAGTTTCTACGGAAGATTATCGTCTATCATCAGACAGGTGAAAGACGAACTCGACTTCCTTCAGGAATGCAAGAACAAATTCAGAGCACTTCCCGCAGTGGATTCCAAAGTCGCTACATTGGTCGTAGCGGGATTCCCGAATGTGGGTAAAAGCAAACTCGTTTCCACACTCTCGAGTGCAACTCCCGAAATCGCACCGTATCCCTTCACCACCAAAGGTATCGTGATCGGTCACATGGATGATGACTGGAGAAAGTACCAGATCATCGATACACCGGGTCTTTTGGACAGGAGTATCGACGAAAGGAACGATATCGAAAAACAGGCTATCCTTGCTCTCAGATATCTCACACATGTGATGATTATCGTCATCGATCCGTCCGAAACATGCGGATACAGTATGGAAAAGCAGTTGGCTCTTCTTGATTCGATTAAAAGAGGATTCGAAGGAGTTCCGATTATCGTCGCCGAGAGTAAAAGCGACATTTTAGTAAGAGAAGACAGCGGCAACATTCATTTCTCAGCCGAAACAGGAGAGAACATGGATGAACTGCGCGACATCATCGTGAAAGAACTGAGGAAAATCAGGTTCGAGGAAGAATAGATGCCCGCACGCAAGGTAGCATACAGTGAGGAGATGGAAGAATACTTCCGCAATATGCTCGCGAACTGTAACGAATGTTATGAAGTTGCCGAGAAAGCAAGATCCCTCGGCCGCGATACGGAAACTTTTGTGGAAATTCCCCGTGCGGATGATTTGGCATCGCGCTGTGAGAAACTTCTCGCCGATTACGGCGTAGGAGAGATTGCAGACGACATCAGAAGACTCACCGACGAATATCACAACAGAGAATTGGTGTGTCTCAAAGTTGCGGAAGAAGTCGCAAAGAGACCTGCGGAAAGACCCGAACTGGCTATTGACAGGGCAATAAGAGTAGGTCTTGCGGTTCTTACCGAAGGAGTTCTCGTCGCACCTCTCGAAGGATTGGCCGACACCAAGATTAAGAAAAACGCAGACGGAAGCGAATACATTGATCTGATATTTGCGGGTCCGATCCGTGCGGCCGGAGGTACGGCACAGGCTATGAGTGTTCTCATCGCCGATGTCGTCAGACAGGTCGTAGGTATAGGAAAGTACATTCCGACGGAACCTGAGATTGACCGTTTCATCGAAGAAATTCCGTTATACAGACAGTGCCAGCACCTGCAGTATACGCCGTCTCCGAAGGAGATTCAGCTGATTGTCGGAAACTGTCCGATATGTATCGACGGTGAAGGTACGGAACAGATGGAAATCTCCGGATTCAGGGATCTTCCCAGGATCGATACCAACAGAGTCAGAGGAGGTGCCTGTCTCGTTATTGCGGAAGGACTGTGCCAGAAGGCACCTAAGATTAAGAAACACGTCGACAAGCTCAAACTCACAGGTTGGGAATTCCTTGACGAATATCTCAAAGGAAAAGGGGCATCGACAAGTTCCAACTCCGAAGGCAGAGTACTGAAACCCGCAGACAAATATCTCAAAGATATTGTTGCGGGACGTCCGATATTCGGATATCCTTCGAGAGTGGGCGCATTCAGGCTCAGATACGGAAGAGCCAGAACATCGGGTTTGGCATCGCTGGCATATTCGCCTGCGAGTATGTTCATACTCGACGAATTCCCTGCATTGGGAACTCAGCTTAAGATTGAAAGACCGGGAAAGGCATGTGTTGTCACGCCCTGCGATAAATTGGAAGGCCCTATTGTCCTTCTTAAGAACGGCGACCTTGTTCAGTGCAATACCAAAGAGGAAGCTCTTGCGGTAAGGAAAGATATCTCCGAAATTACCGACTCGGGCGAAGTACTCGTACCGTTCGGTGAATTCTGCGAGAACAACCACTTCCTCGTACCTCCGGGATATCCCATCGAATGGCATAAACTCGAACTCAGAAAGGCAGGAGAACTTCCCGCAGATTGGGAACATCCCACATGGGAACGTGCCCTTGAAATGTCGAGAACAATGAATGTGCCGTTACATCCGGACTTCAATCTGTTCTGGTTCGATGTGGAAGTTGAGAGACTTAAAGATTTAAGAAAGTACATTCTCGAAAACGGTTCGTTCACAGACGGAAAACTTACGGTTAAGAACGAACACACAAACAAGAGAATCCTGGAAGATCTCGGTGCTTTACACAAAGTCCGTGAAGGAAACATCATAATCGAAAGGTACGCAATCCCCCTGATTGCAGGATTGGGATTGGCCGTAAAAGACGGTAAAATCGTTGAAAACGCACCCTTCGAAGGCGAAGATTCCCTCACTGCAGTAAGCGGTGCAATGGGAATCGAGGTACGTGCCAGAGCACGTACCAGGATCGGAACCAGAATGGGAAGGCCTGAGAAGGCAAAAGACAGGAGCAGCGGTAACTCCGCCTTCGGTCACGGTCTCTTCGCCGTAACAGATGCACCATGTATCAAGAAATCCCTGAAAGAAGCGATGGCGACTCAGGAACGTGCGAGATTCATGACCGCCGATCAGCTCAAAGCTGTGGGAATCAAAGCAAACAAATACGGACTTCTCATCGATTATGCGGAGAGAATGTGTCCCAAGTGCGGTGAAAAGACTTACCGTTCATGGTGCAGGAAATGCAACGTACACACAACACCGCCTGCAGTATCGAAAGATGCTTCCAAATTCGACAGACCCCTCATTCCTGTCGATATCAGACAGGAATACAAGGATGCCATGGAATTACTCGGCATCAACGATATCGGGGACATGAAATGTGTCGAGAACTTCACATCCATTCTCAAAACACCGGAACCCATCGAGAAAGGTATCCTGAGAGTGAAAAACGATCTGATCACATACAAGGACGGTACGATCCGTTTCGATATGACAGATATCCCGATTACACACTTCAAACCCAGGGAAATAGGCCTTCCGATAGAGAAAGCACACAAATTAGGATACACACACGATTGGAACGGAGATCCTCTTGTCGACGGAGATCAGATATGCGAACTGAAGGTTCAGGACGTCATTCCGAACGTGGACTGCGGTACGCATTTGGTAAAGGTTGCGACATTCATCGATGACCTTTTGGAAAAATTCTACGGTCTTCCGAGATACTACAACGTGAAAACACCCACCGACATGATAGGTCACATGACCGTCGGATTGGCGCCGCATACCTCAGGAGGTATCCTCTGCCGTTTGATCGGCTATACTAAAATGAGCGGCTGTCTGGGTCATCCGTTCTTCCATGCCGGAAAGAGGAGGAACTGCGACGGTGATGAAGACTGTATCATGCTGTTATTGGACGGTCTTCTCAACTTCTCGAAAGTTTACATTCCGAGCAGCAGAGGAGGACTTATGGATACTCCTCTCGTTCTTACGACAAAACTCGATCCCAACGAGATTGATAAAGAAGCACACAACGTCGACTGTCTCAGAGAGTATCCGATAGAGCTCTACGAGGCTGCTATGCAGCTCAAAGATGCAAAAGATGTTGAAGGACTAATGGATCTTGTAGGGAGCCGTATCGGTACCGAACGTCAGTACGAAGGATTCGGATTCACTCACGACACTTATGACATCAACGAAGGACCGTACAAATCCGCATACACCCTTTTGGAATCAATGAGCGATAAAATGATCGCTCAGCTTGAATTGGGAAAGAAACTCCGTGCGGTCGATGTAAAAGACGAAGCAAGTAAAGTCATTGACAAGCACTTCATGCCCGATATGGCAGGAAATCTGAGAAGTTTCTCGGCACAGACGTTCAGATGTACCAACTGTAACGCAAAATACAGAAGAATACCTCTCAGCGGAATCTGTACAAACTGCGGACACACACTGAATCTTACGGTTCACGAGAAGAGTGTGAGAAAATATCTCGGTGTTTCCCAGGAAGTCTGCGAGAAATACGGAATGTCCGACTACACAAGAGAAAGAGTCGAGATTCTGTCGATGAGTATGGATTCGTTGTTCAACAACGATAAAGTGAAGAAGTGCAAACTTTCGGACTTCTTCTGATTTCACTTAACAAAAGAAATCTGAGGTCCCGCACGGACTTCTTTTTCTGAATACAGAAACCGGAATGATATTTCGGAGATAATAAGTGGGGGCAGATGCCCCCGATTGTTTGAAGTTTACAACGCTGCGACCTGTTCCGCGAAGTCTTTGGCTTCTTTGGAAAGGATTTCAGCCGCTTTGTCCAGTACCTGCTGGGCTGTGAGCGAACCGTCCGTCTCGAATTTGAAGACGAAATTGTGTTCGTCACCTTTGACTGATACACCGTCGAAGTTCTCGACGCATGTCATGCACAGTGAGCACTTGTCGCTGTCGGTAACGGTAAGTTTTCCGTTTGAGACCTCGAAGACTTTCTTCGGGCATGCTGCGGCAATCTCTTCGGGTGAGTCCACATCGCCGATTTCGATAATCGGCCTGTAGCTGTATCCGACACCGTTTGCGACCTGCCACTTCACGTGCTTCCTCGCAGTTCCCATAACCGCATGTGCGTAGATAAGAACGGACTGACCGTCTGCGAGATCCACAATAGGGATCTCCTCATCTTTCACCTTGAGGTCGGGGCTTCCGAGAGGCTGAAGATCGCCTGAGAGAACAGTGCACGGCCCGTATTTGTTGAGACTGTACATAATCTCACAGCTGGGACATCCCTCTCCGCCGCAGACGCATTCGTCTTTGAAGTTGAATTCGTCTTTAGTGGGTATAGGGACCATTCCGAGCCTGTGTGCGATGATCTCATCGAACAGGGGAGTCATACTCTCGAATTCCCTGCCGTCGACATCGATGGGACCGAGGTGGAATTCCACCTTGTCGATCGCCATCTTGGGTATATCGGTCAGCATGGTCCTCCTGAGAGCGTTCGCCATGGCCGGAGACGAATCTTTCAGGATGAACCTGCATTTCCTCTCAGCCATCTCGACTATCTGGATTTCCATGGTCAGGCCTCCTCAGACCCTGCGTCCTCTGCGTCCGCCTTTCTTCTTGGTACCGTCGTGCGGTACGGGAGTGACATCCTCGATGCGTCCGATCTTGAGGCCTGCCCTTGCAAGTGCACGGATTGCAGCCTGTGCTCCGGGACCGGGTGATGTCGAGCCGTTTCCTCCGGGTGCACGTACTCTGACGTGGATTCCGACGAACTCTTTCTCCTTTGCGACATCGGCAACCTTCTCGGCTGCTTTCTGTGCTGCGTAAGGCGAAGACTCATCTTTTGCGGTCTTGACGACCATTCCGCCTGTGGCTTTCGTGATTGTCTCTGCTCCGGTGATGTCCGTGAGCGTGATCATAACGTTGTTGTAACTCGCGTAGATGTTCGCGATTCCCCATTTTGCAGTCATCAGTTGTCACCCTCTTCGTTCGATGCGTCGCCTGCCGAGATTCCGGCCTCTGCTGCGTCTGCCCTTGCTTCCGCCGCTTTCTTTGCCGCTTCCTCTGCATCCTTCGCTGCTTTGAGCTCTGCGTTGGCCGCTGCCTGTTCCGCAGAGATCCTCATGGGGTGCATCTCGTCGTTAAAAGGCGATGCGGGGTCGTACATGATAGAGGATTCCTCGTACCTTGTGACGATGTATCCGGGGATTGTTACCCTGTGACCGTTCATGAAGATGTGTCCGTGAACGATCATCTGCCTTGCCTGTCCGACAGTGCTTGCCATTCCCTTCTCGAAGACGAGAGTCTGGAGCCTGCGTGAGAGGATGTTCTCCTCTGAAAGTGTAAGGATATCGTTGAGCGTTGCGCCCTCAACAGGAAGGACTCCGATCTTGGAGCACTTGTTGATAAGTGCGTCGGACTCGATCTTTGCCTGTGCGTCACCGCTTCTGAGACGTGCCTGAAGTTCCCTTGACTGTTTCCTGAAGTTCCTCAGGATGGACTGGGCTTTCCAGACCTCTGTCTTGTTCTTGAGACCGTACTGGTTGACAAGGACGACCTCTGCCTTGATCCTCTCGCCCTGCCAGGGGTGTGAGGGTGTATCGTATGACCTGCGTGAAAATTTAGGATCTCCCATATTACCGCCTCATTTACTTCTTGCTGACACCCATTGTCAGTCCGTGACGTCCGTTGGACCTTGTCCTCTGACCCCTTACCTTGTGGTGGGTCTCGTGCCTGATACCGCGGTAGCAGCGGATCATCTTCATTCTGTTGATGTCGTCTTTCTTGGTGAGCTCGAGCTCGTTTCCGATAAGGTGCATGTCCGAACCTGTCTCGTAGTCGAGCTGCCTGTTGATTGCCCACTCGGGTGCATACTCTACGTATGTTGTGATAAGCTGCTCGAGTTTTGCGACGTCTTCGTCCGAGAGCGAACCGATCTTGACCGAGGGATCTACGCCGGCTTTCTTGACGACGATCTGTGCGACCCTCTTTCCTACACCCTTAATCTGCTGAATACCGATAACGGTCCTCTTGAGACCGTCGATATCGCTGTTAGCAATACGGACGATGAAGTTGAAGTCCTCATCTTCCTGTTGCTGCTGCTGTTTAGCATTCTTTTTCTCTGCCATATTCTTCCTCCGTAAATGTTCCGCTAAGGAATTACCCAAGCATCATGCCTCACAGACCCCGACATAAAGGCTGTGTGCTGTGCTCTCGGTACACGCATAGAATCTATGCTGTCGAGTTTACGGCACCACTGGGATTCGGTAATAGTATATAAATATGGGTACGGCGGCGGAACTGCCGCCGTACATAGGTTTTTTCAGAGCTCTCTTCTGTTGAAGCGGAGGAAAGCAATGATTATCGGAATGATTCCCCAGACGAACAGAGTTCCGACTGTCTTAGTGACATCGACGGACTCACTGATACAGTTGGTAATTGCCGATTTGGCACTGTCGATGAAGTACCAGTAGTCATTCACATTCCCGCCCTGTGCCATCATCAGAATTGAAAGAATCAGCGTCGGACCGAGCAGGAGGAATATGAATGTCAGAACAGCTGCGGAAGACGATCTCTTCATCAGCGAACTGAACATCATTGCAATTCCTGTTACTGCAAATATGTACATCACAAGGTATCCGTACGACTCGAAGAGATGGGGAGATACCTCACCGGACAGCACCAATGACAGTATTGCCACGGCGATGTAATACACCGCCATTATGACAACGTTGATCATGAACGATGTGAGGAACTTTCCGAGGAATATCGACGATTTCCTGATCGGTTTTGTAAACAGAATCAGTGCCGTTCTTTCTTCGAATTCGGATGAGAGTGTTGTCGAAGCGAAAAGCGTAGCGCCGAGAAGTGCCAACAATGCCGTGAATCCGACGTAGAGGCTAGTAATCTGTTCGTGTGTGGAATCCCTCATAAAGATTATCTGGGACACTGCCAAAAGTATCAGCACCGCCGCGACAATTACGCCGTAGATGAGCATCTTGAGACCGCTGAAATACTTGATCTGTTCGTATCTGCTGACGACAAATGCCTGACGGATGTCTTCCGCAACACCTGTCTTACGAAGTTCTGCAACCATGTTCTCACCTCGACTCCTTTATCATATTCAGATACACAGATTCGAGAGCGTCTTCTTCGTTGAAACTGTATACCTTCAGACCCATTCCGCTGACCTCATTGAGTAATTGGTACTGATCTTCGTCGTTACCTTCGAAAGCAAGCTTGATGCCGTTGCCGTTGAAGGCTCTGACATCGTGAACGTTGCTGATTGCCGAAAGTTTCGATATTACGTTTTCTCCGACTTCGCCGAGTACTCTGATTGTAATTGTCCTTCTGTTGTTGGAACCGAGAATATCATTGAGTTCTCCTTCCCTGATCATCGTACCGTGGTTGATCAGTGCAATACGGTCGCACATATCTCCGACTTCGTGGAGCATATGGGAACTTGTGAGAATCGTGAGATTGTTCTTTGCCCTCACTGTTTTGAGAATTTCCCTTATTTCAGCCATACCTCTCGGGTCGAGACCGGACGTAGGTTCATCGAGAATGATTATACTCGGATGGTTGAGAAGTGCAAGACCCAGAGCAACCCTCTGCTTCATTCCCTTGGAGAATGTACCTATCTTTTTATCAGCCCATTGGGACATGTTGACATCTCTGAGAATCATATCCGTTTCCGCGGAAATGGATTCTTTTCTCATACCGAATATAGCTCCTATGTACTGGAACGTCTGATTCGGAGTGAGATACGAATAAAATTCAGGTGTTTCGACAACTGTACCTACACCGTCCAAAGCATCCTTCGGATTGGTTGTAACATCGATACCGTTAATGTATGCGTTTCCCGAAGTGGCATTAATCAGATGGGTCAGGATCTTCAGAGTGGTACTCTTACCCGCACCGTTCGGACCGAGAAGACCTGTGAAACTGTTCTTCTTGACCGAAAGATTCAGGTCGTTTACGGCCACGAATCCTTTGTATTCTTTCCTTAAATTTACGATTTCTATCTGGTTGCCGGCCATGGTGCGGCCCCCCTATACCGAGAAGGTATGTCGTTTACAAAGCGACCACAACGGCATATGATATAAACTTAAAGCACAGAACATACCGATTGATTACCGGAAATGGATAAAATGAGTGCCGAAGACCGGATTCGAACCGGTGAACTCCTACGAGAACAGATCTTGAGTCTGTCGCCTTTGACCAGGCTTGGCAACTTCGGC
>CAZDCU010000025.1:0-22131 GCA_964504055.1 uncultured Methanomassiliicoccales archaeon | reverse complement strand
GGTTCTTTTTCTGAGGCATTATGGATGAACCTGTGGTGTATCTGTCGTCCAATTCGACGAATCTGAATTCCTGAGATGACCAGAATACAAGTTCTTCCGACATTGACGACAGGTGTACCGATGTCAGTGAAGCGCAGAATGCTAGTTCTGTGACAAAGTCTCTGTCGCTGACCGAATCCATCGAGTTGTATGTCGGACCTCTGAATCCGAGTGCTTTGGCGGTCATGTCTCTGTCGATGATGTACGTAGTACCTGCCAATGCGGCCGATCCGAGAGGACAGTAGTTCATTCTCTCAAACGAATCCATGAAACGCTGTGCGTCGCGTGAAAGTTTGAAGAGATATGCCAAAGCATACTCCGCAAGCGTAACAGGCTGTGCGTGCTGCATGTGTGTGAATCCCGGCATAATCGTGCTGCCGTTGTCTTTCGCAATCGTCAGTAACGAATCGATGAGGGTGTTGAGATTACCGACTGTAGTAAGAACGGCATCTCTCAGATACATCTTGAAGTCGGTTGCGACCTGATCGTTCCTGCTCCTTCCGGTGTGGAGTTTTCCTCCTGCGGGACCGATAATGTCCGTAAGTCTGAACTCAACGTTTGTGTGAATGTCTTCAAGAGAGTAGTCGATGGTGAACACGCCGTTCTTCATCTCAGAGGCAATGGTCCTGAGTCCTCCGATGATGCTGTCTGCATCCTCCGCAGGAATAATACTGCGTTCTTTCAGCATCTTCACGTGTGCGAGCGAGCCCATCACATCGTAGAAGGAGAGCTTTTTGTCAACATCGAGGGAGGATGTGAACTGCAGTGTGGAGTCATCCATCTCTCCGTCGAATCTTCCGGACCATAGTGCCTGATGAGACATTCAATCACTTCTTGTGGGCTCTCGCCGTTGTCTTGTTGGGAAGTCCCCAGCAGTAGATGAAGCCGAGTGCCGATCTGTGGTCGAATTCGTCGCCTTTTGCGTAGGTTGCAAGACCTTCGTCGTAGAGTGAATACTCCGATTTACGTCCGACAACCGTTGCGTTACCCTTGTAGAGTTTCATGCGGACGGTACCGGTAACGAATTCCTGTGTCTTGTCGATGAACGACTGAAGGGATTCCCTGAGTACTCCGTACCAGAGACCGTTGTAGATTAATTCGGAATACCTCTGTTCGACGCCTCTCTTGTATTCGAGAACATCTTTCTGAAGTGTAAGGAATTCCAATCCTTTGTGGGCTTTGAGTAACAGTGTTGCCGCAGGGCATTCGTATGTTTCCCTGCTCTTGATACCGACGAGACGGTCTTCGACGTGATCGATACGTCCGACACCGTTTCTGCATGCGATTGCGTTGAGTGTCTCGATCATCTCGACACCGCCCATCTTCTTTCCGTCGATTGCCGTGGGAATACCTTTCTCGAAGTCAATCTCGATGTATTCCGCTTTGTCGGGTGCGTTGAGAGGATTTACTGTCCATGCCCATGCTTCCTCGGGGGGCTCTGCCCATGCGTTTTCGATTACACCGCACTCGCAGCTTCTTCCCCAGAGGTTTTCATCGACAGAGAAGGGGTTCTCTTTCTTTACAATGATTTCAACACCGTTTTCTTTGGCGTAGTCGATCTCTTCCTCACGGGTCATAACCCATTCCCTCATGGGGCCGATAATCTTCATTCCGGGATCGAGTGAAATGATACCTACATCGAAACGGACCTGATCGTTACCTTTTGCGGTGCATCCGTGTGCGATGTATTTTGCACCCTCTTTCTGTGCGACTTCTACAAGTTTCTTAACAATAAGAGGTCTTGCGGTTGCGGTACTCAGGGGGTAGACGTCCTGATACATGGCGTTTCCTTTGAGAGTGGGCCAGATGAAATCCTCTACGAATTCGTCTTTTGCGTCGATGAATTCGGCTTTGATTGCACCGTTCCTGAGTGCACGTGCGACGATGTCATCGCTGCTCGGGGGCTGACCGACGTTGATCGCAACGGCGATGACGTCAAGGTTGTATTTTTCCTGAAGCCACCTAATCGCGACGGATGTATCCAATCCGCCGGAATATGCGAGCACTACTTTCTCTCTCTTGTTATCTTTCGCAGTTCCACATTTGCATGGGGCCATGTTATCGGAACTTTGGTATTTCGGTAAGAGATTTAAAGGTATTTGATTAAAATCAGACAACCGTTGTACAAATAATTCACATTGCATGGATACAAAACACATTCGAACCAACGGTGAACTAACCTAAATCAGGTGATTTCAGGGGAGGTATCGATTGAGAAAGTTAAGAAACGGGTAGGTTATTGTCTATTACAGACATTCAATGTCGTGAATTGAACATTACCTTTATAGATAGGATGACGATAGGGAGAAACGGAAATCACAGGTGTGTTTCATGTTCAATGTAGGAATAATCGGAGGAACGGGTTACACCGGAGGCGAGTTGGCCCGTATACTCTGCACCCACCCCGATGTGAAGATAACATCGATGACATCGCGTCAGAACGCAGGGAAGAAAGTATCCAAAGTACATTCGTTCCTTGAAGGTTATACCGATTTGGAGTTTACCGAGAAGATATCCGACGATGTCGATTTGGTATATGTTGCGACTCCCCACGGAGTGGCAATGAAAGAAGTTCCTTTGCTTCTCGAGAAAGGTATCAAATGTATCGATCTTTCCGGAGACTACCGTCTGCATGATGTGGATGTGTATCAGAAATGGTACGGACATGAACACACGGACACGGAGAATCTTCAGAAAGCCGTTTACGGTCTTCCGGAATTATTCCGTAAGGATATCGTCGGAGCGGATTTGGTTGCAAATCCCGGTTGTTACGCAACGGCAACGATTCTTGCATGTGCTCCTTTGGCTGCATCCGGTCTTATAGAGAAAGATATAGATGTAGATGCAAAGAGCGGAACATCGGGAGCGGGCATGGTGCCTTCGGCACGTACGCATCACCCGTTCTGCGGTGAATCTGTAATTCCGTACAGCATCGGAACCCACCGTCACACACCTGAGATTGAAATGGCGCTGAACATGTTCTCCGGAAAGAATTCCGAGATTCTTTTCGTTCCGAATCTTTTGCCGATTGTACGCGGAATCCTTTCTACATGTTATATGAGATTAAAGGAAGAAGCCGAACCCGAAAAGATTAATGAAATCTATGAAAAACAGTACGGAAAGGAAAAGTTCGTTCATTTCGTGGATGACGCTTCCATCCGTTCCGTTGTCGCTTCGAACCACGCACAGGTAAGCGTGAAATCATTCGGAAAGAAAGTTGTTGCATTCGGTGCAATCGACAACCTTGTGAAAGGTGCGTCGGGACAGGCCGTACAGTGTATGAATTTAATGTTGGGACTGAAAGAATCATCCGGACTTGATATGCCGGGATTGGGGGTGTGAATATGGTTGAGATTATAGACGGCGGAGTAACGACTCCGCACGGTTTCAAAGCGGCAGGTGTACACAGCGGTGTGAAGTACCGTTCATTGGATCTCGGATTGCTTTATTCCGAGGTACCTGCGACTGCATGTGTGGGATATACAAGCAATAACGTCAAAGCGGCACCCGTTCAGGTGATGATGCAGGAGAATTCTCCCGTTCTGTCTGCGGTTGTCGTGAACAGCGGTAATGCAAATGCACTCACGGGACGCAGAGGTATTGAGGATGCAATCTCAATGAAAGAAGCGGTTGCCGCGGAACTCAATCTCAATCCCAAAGAAGTCGGTGTCATGTCCACGGGTCTTATCGGACGTTTCATGGATATGCACAAGATCAAATACGGTATCAGCAAAGCTTCCAAACAGCTCGAGAGCGGTCGTGAAGCGGATGATCATCTTGCGGAAGCAATTATGACCACCGACACCGTCAAGAAAGAATGTGCCGTACGTGTACGTCTGTCAGACGGTACATTGGCTTACATCGGAGCCATATGCAAAGGAAGCGGAATGATCGAACCCCACCTGAAGGTTTTACACGGTACAACACTGAGTTTAATCACAACGGATGCAAACCTTTCCGTTGCATTCCGTGAGAAGTGGCAGGAAATTCTCGACGATACAATGAACATGGTTTCCGTCGACGGAGATCAGTCCACAAACGATACAAGCATATTCCTCGCAAACGGACTTGCCGGAGGAGCATGTGCAGACGACGATCCTGAATTTATTTCTGCGTTACAGTTTGTCATGAAACGCATCGCACGTACCGTTGCCATGGACGGAGAGGGCGCAAGCAAACTCATCGAAGTGGAAGTCAACGGTGCGAAATCAAAAGAGGAAGCGAGAACAGTCGTCAAAGCCGTGATTAATTCACCTCTCGTAAAGACCGCAATATTCGGTTCCGATCCGAACTACGGCCGTATCATGATGGCACTCGGTAAGAGCGGTGCGGAATTCGACATCGAGAGATGCCGTCTTATTATCAAAGGCGGAGAGATGGAAGTTCCCATCCTCGAAGGCGGTGCACCTGTTTTCCAGGAAGAGCGTTCCGTAGAAGTGGTAAGAATGGCTATGGACAACAAGGAAGTGAAGATTATTCTCGACCTTGCCGTCGGAGACTGTTCAGCTACAGGCTGGGGATGCGATCTCACTTACGATTACGTCCGTATCAATGCGGAATACTCCACCTGAGGCGGCAGAATGTCCGTATTTCTCATAAAAATCGGCGGAAACGTCATGAGCGGTAAGGACGACACCGACCGCATCTGCAGAAACATCGCAAAAATGTCTTCCGAAGGTGCCGGTATCGTTGTGGTACACGGAGGCGGACCCGAGATTAATGCGGCTCTCGAAAAAGAGGGAATCACACCGAAGAAGGTCAACGGACTCAGGATTACAGACGATGCTACATTGGAAGTTGTCGAGAAAACACTGAGATCTATCAACGAAAGTATGGTTTCATCACTTACCGAAGCGGGAGCGAAAGCAATCGGTATGCCCGGTTATCTTGTTACACAGTGTAAGAAGAAAGAGCCCGTCATCACAGATGACGGTCCCGTCGATCTGATGTATGTCGGAGATGTAGTATCCGCAGACGTTGAATCACTGGAAGATCTCATCAAAAGCGGTGTAATCCCCGTAATATTCCCTGTCGGTGCGGATGCGGAAGGAAACCATCTGAACATCAACGCCGATTCAATGGCATCGGGTGTTGCAGCGGCATTGAAATGCAGTGAAATGGTACAGCTCACGGATGTTCCCGGAATAATGATCGATGTAAAAGATCCGTCATCGAAAAAGGATATGCTGACACTCGGCGAAGTCGATGCACTGATCGAAAACGGAACAATAACAGGCGGAATGATCCCCAAGGTGGAAGCATGCCGCAAAGCGTTGGATGCAGGCGTGGAAAAAGTCCGCATGTTCAACGGAAAAGACAAAAACATAGAACTGTCGGACATAGTAAAAGGATCCGACGAAGGCACAGTAATAACAAAAGGGTGATTAGAATGATTCCTGAAGACGTCAGAGAGAAAGGATCGAAATATCTTTTCCAGAACTACGGAAGAATCGATTTGTGTTTCGATCACGGTAACGGGATGTATCTCTATGATACAGACGGGAAGAAATATCTCGATCTCGTAGCCGGAATTGCGGTCAATTCAATAGGATATTCTCACCCGAGGTGGGTTGCGGCCGTTCAGAAGAAAGCTTCCGAATTGGTACATGTTTCAAATCTCTATAATGTAAGAGAACAGGCAGAAGCAGCGGAAAGAATCGCATCGATTACGCCCGAAGGTCTTGACCGTACGCTCTTTGTGAACAGCGGTGCCGAGGCCAATGAAGGTTCAATGAAAGTCGCCGTCCGTTATACAGGAAAGAAGAAGATTCTGTCTGCACTGAACTCATTCCACGGACGTACCGCAGGTGCGTTGGGCGCAACGGGACAGACGAAGTATCAGGACACATTCAATCCTCTGATTCCCGACTG
This sequence comes from uncultured Methanomassiliicoccales archaeon, assembly GCA_964504055.1. Taxonomy (GTDB): domain Archaea; phylum Thermoplasmatota; class Thermoplasmata; order Methanomassiliicoccales; family Methanomethylophilaceae; genus Methanarcanum. The sequence goes on along the minus strand of CAZDCU010000025.1, from coordinate 16,221 downwards.
TTTCAGTTATTTCGATTACGATTCATGCGAATCAATCAAATCCGCAGTGGATAGCGATACCGCAGCGGTTATTGTGGAACCGATCCAGGGAGAAGGCGGTGTAAGACCTGCTTCTGCGGAATTCTTCCGCACCGTACGTGACGTATGTACGGACAAAGGCGCACTGATGATTGTCGATGAGGTTCAGACCGGAATGGGACGTACGGGCGAATGGTTCGGTACGGATGTTCTCGGTGTGAAACCGGACATTATCTCTCTTGCGAAAGCACTCGGAGGCGGTGTACCTGTCGGCGCAGTTGTTACGACAGATGAAATCTCCAAAGTAATGACTCCGGGAACTCACGGAACCACATTCGGAGGAACTCCTCTTGTCTGTACCGCAGTATCCGCAACAATTGACATCATGAAAGACGAACACCTCGTGGACAATTCACGCAATGTCGGGAAATACCTCAAAGATGAGATTTCCAAGGTAAAATCCGACGAGATTACGGATGTCCGCGGACACGGACTTATCATCGGAATCGAGATGAAATCCAAAGCACCCGAATTCCAGAAATACTGCCGCGACAAGGGAATTTTAATCAATGTCTGCCACGGAAACACCGTCCGTCTGATACCTCCGCTTATTATCAACAAAGGTGAAGCGGACGTATTTGTAAACGCTTTAGATGAATTTTTGAACTGAGACCTCGTGTCTCTTTTCAATTTCATCTATTTATTATCTGTCTAGAATAAAACAAATTTATATCAGTACGGTATTCGTAATATTATGACCAAAGGACCGACGAGAGAGAGCCTTGCCGAGAAGACAAGAATTTATATCGATGCGCATCCGAGTGTCAAAGACTGTGTTTCCAAGGGTCTTGTGAACTACTCATCACTTGCGAGAGCGATTATGAAAGATCTTGATCTTGACAACGAAGAGGCCGTCATGATTGCATGCAGAAGGTATGCAAGCAAGATGGCTGTGTCAGTCGATCACGAGATCAATATTCTCAACATTCTCAAAGACAGCCGTCTTGAGATGAGGACAAAAACATGCATCGTCACAGCGAAGAACGATTGGTCCGTTCTCCACAAAATGGACAACCTCTTCAAAGATCTGTGGAACGAGGATTCAATCATGCAGATTGTGCAGTCTGCATCCGCAGTTACGATTATCGCGGATAAAATGCTGAAAGAGCGTATCATCGATACGGTCGGAAGGTTCAATATCCTCAAAATCAGGGAGAATCTCGTAGAGATTACTGTTAAATCACCTGAGAAAATCGTAGAAACAAGCGGTGTTATCGCATATCTGATTACGAATCTCTCAGATGCAGGTATCAACATCGAAGAGACCGTAAGTTGTCATACCGACACAGTGTTCATTGTCGGTGAATCGGATATGATTAACGCTTACTCCGTACTCACGAAGTGCATCCAAAGTGCCGAAGAAACGCTGAAGGAATGATCCGATGGCTTTCGACGGAAGGAAGAACATCGTCGAAATCAGCGATGACGAGAAGACAGTCTATTTTGAGACATGGAAACCGAAGAAGATTTCCGGTACCAAGATAGGCGGACTGCTCGGATACAGTGAATTCGCCACGCCGTTCAAGGTAGCCTGTGAGATTGCAGGCATCTATCCCGGTGACAAAGCGAACAAGTACATCGATGCGGGAAACATTCTCGAACCCGTCCTGAGAAATTATCTGGGACTTTCATGCACGAAGATGCTCTCCGGCCCCCTGTCCCTCAAAGAGGGACAGAAGGCCGCAGTAGAACAACCTGTTGAGGGTGACAAGTGCGGTTACGATCACTTCCACGACAACAAACTCTTCGGAGGTCTTGTCGACGGTTATATTTTGATTGACGGCGAGAGGAAAGCAATCCTTGAAATCAAAACCTCTCACGACAGAAGTAAATGGGATGACGGTAAGGGCGGTTACACAAACGTCCCGATGACCTATCAGCTTCAGGCTTCGCTTTATGCGGAATTGGCGGGATTGGATACTGTCGTCTTCCTTGTAGGATTTTTGGAAGAATCCGAAGTTCTCCGTCCCAACGCATGGAAACCTGACGAGAACAACACTTACGTTATCGTCATGCCCAAATTGGATATGGCTCCGTATATGGAGAAAGCCGAAGCATGGTACAAAGAGTACATTCTCAACGGTTACACTCCGGAGTGGTCCGACGAGGCCGATGCCGAACTTCTGAAATACATCAGAGCCAAGCCGAAGGATGCCAAGAGGAAATAATCACTCAAGGCCCTTCAGCGGTTTCTGACGTTTGAGATCGAACCAGCATATTCCGTATACTGCAGTCATTGCAAGCATAACGATTGCCACGGCATACGTGAACATATTCGACGGGAATGAGGATGCCACTGCCATTCCGATGAATGCGTAAAGGAATGTCATGCAGTTAAGCAATGACGAAACGGCACCGTTGTCTCCTTCGTGATTGTTCATCAGAATGTTGAATCCGAAGCTACGTGTAATCGTACATGCCGCAGAGTTCGGAACGATTGCGAGCATGAACCAAACCCATCCGAATCTCGGCATTGTGAACATCATAACCATCGATAATGCCGACAGCAGGAACATTACGAGAACAACCGTGTTGCTCTTCATCTTTATTCTCTTGAGTACTTCGGCGAGAATCAGTCCCAGAACACATGATACGGCCAATGCAAGACTGTACTGAGTACGGTCCAATCCGTAGTCCTGAAGGAAAACGTATGACGACACGGCGATGAATCCTAACTGCGAAGCGGAGAACGACGTAAGCATCATTGTGAAATCGAAGAAATTCCTCTCTTTCATCAGTTTGAATACAAGACCTACGGCATCCTTCACACTGCCCTGCATACGTTCCAGAGGAATGTCTCCGGGAAGCATAGAGCCGAGTACGATACATAATGCCGAAATCACCGCAGGTGCCCAGAAGGTTGCTTTCCAGTTGATGAAATTAATCAGTACGGTACCGATAACAGGTGAAAGGATAGGACCTAAAATACCCAGAACAGCAACGAGTGACAGGATTCCCGCCATTTCCCTTCCGCTGAAGCAGTCCTTGACGAGAGCGAATGCGACCGAAATCGCACCTCCCGCACCTATCGCTTCGATTACTCTCAATGCGATGAACATTTCAACGTTCACCGACAGACAGCAGAGGAAACACGATGCCGTGTAGATGATCATCGAAATGATGAGCGTCTTTCTTCTGCCGTATTTGTCACTCAGAGGTCCGAGGAAAAGAATGCTGATCGTGAACGACAGCATGAACATGTACAGCGACATGTTCAGGACGGCCTCGGTGGTACCGAATTCGGTTACCATCTGAGGCAGACCCGAGAGATACATATCGGTCGAGATAGGACCGAATATACTGAGCAGTACGATAAGTACAATCAGAAGTGTTCTGGGCGTACTTTCATCTCCTCTCTATAGGGATGTACTCCCTTTCGGGAGATATCGAGATGTATGCGGGACGGATGATCTTACCTCCTCCGACCAGCTCCTCGATACGGTGTGCACTCCATCCGACTACCCTTGCGATAGCGAAGATGGGCGTGAACATTTCTTCGGGTATTCCGAGCATATCGTACACGAAACCGCTGTACATGTCGACGTTCGCACTTACGCCTGTGAATGCGTGTTTCCTCTGTGTAATCAGTTCGGGGGCGATATCGACTACGTTCTTGTAGAGTCTGAGATCCTTTTCGCGTCCTTTCTCGACTGCGAGTTTCTCCGCGAATGATTTGAGAATAACCGCTCTCGGATCCGAAATGGAATAGATTGCGTGTCCCATTCCGTAGATAAGTCCTGCCTTATCGAATGCTTTCTTGTCGAGAATATCGGAAAGATACTTTCTTACGGCTTCTTTGTCATCGGTATCGGCTACGTTCTTCTTCAGATCCTTGATCATCTGAACAACCTTGATGTTAGCTCCGCCGTGTCTCGGCCCCTTAAGGGATGAGAGTGCGGCTGCCATTACCGCATAAGTGTCAGAACCTGCGGATGTAACGACACGTGCGGTGAAGGTGGAGTTGTTTCCTCCTCCGTGTTCCATGTGAAGTACCAATGCGGTATCGAGTACCCTTGCTTCCAATTCCGTGAATTTACCGTCGGGCCTGAGGATCATAAGGAGGTTCTCGGCAACGGATAATTTCGGATCGGGTCTGTGGATGACGAGACTGTCGTCGAGGTCGTAGTATCTGTATGCCTGATATCCGTATGCTGCCAACATGGGCATTACGGCAATCAGTTCGATACACTGTCTGAGAACGACTGCAATGTCATTGCTTCCGATCTCGTCGTCGTATGCTCCCAGCGAAAGAACACTCTTTGTCATGGAGTTCATGATGTCTTTGCTGTGTGCTTTGAGAATAACGCCTCTCAGGAATGTTGTGGGAAGTTCCCTGTTGTTGGCGATAATGTCTCTGAATTCTATGAGCTGTTCCTTTGTGGGGAGTTCACCGAATAAGAGAAGGTATGCGGCTTCCTCGAATGCGTATTTTCCGGATTCGCGGCCGTTGATGAGATCTTTGATCTCGTATCCTCTGTACATAAGGCGTCCTTCAATAGGAGTTCTTACACCGTTTATCGTTTCGAAACCGTCGACCCTTGAAATGTGTGTGAGTCCTGTGACTACACCTTTACCGTCTTTGTCGCGGAGTCCCTTCTTGACATCGTATTTGTCGAAGAGTTCTGTCGGCGTATCGTCTTCTGCGGTGCATAATGCAGCCTGTCTGGTGAAATAATCGTCGACCATGTCTTTCGTCCCCTTTTCAGCGGGTATTCATTAAAGCGACATAGTAAAAAAAAGTAGTCATTCTAAAGAGGAGGGAGTTGTTATTCTCCCTCCCCGATAAGGGTTTATTCGAAATCGTCGTCTGCTTTTGCTTTGTATGAAAGCAGCAGGTTGGTGATGATACCGATGATAAGAGCGCAGGCGATTGTTCCGATTGTAACGGTCTGATCGTCGAATGAGAAGTCGAGAGACAGTCCGCCGATACCGGTGATGAAGATTGCCGCAACAACGTACAGGTTTCTGGAGTTGTTGAGATCCACATCTTTGAACATCCTGAGACCCGAGACCGAGATGTAACCGTAGAGAGCGATACAGATACCGCCGACGACACATGAAGGAATGGTTGTCAGGAAGGCAACGAACGGGTAGATGAATGCAACAACGATACAGATGATTGCCGTGAGCAGAATCGTGTATACAGATGCGTTTCTTGAAAGTGCCACACATCCGATTGATTCACCGTATGTGGTGTTGGGGCATCCTCCGAAGAATGCACCGACCATGGAACCGACACCGTCTCCGAGGAGAGTGTTCTTGAGTCCGGGTTCTTTAATCAAATCACGTCCGATAATCGAACCGAGGTTCTTGTGGTCTGCGATGTGTTCCGCGAAGACAACAAACGCAATCGGCATGAAGAGAACGGCAACGGTAATCCAGCTTGCGGCGGACGACATAAGTTCGGTTCCGTCTCTGAATGCACCGAGGAATGTGAGGTCGGGCATCCAGTTGTTGAAGTCTCCGACTTTGTCGAATGCGGAATAATCCATAATGGAAGCCAATTCGGCAATGTTGCATGCGTTTCCGATAGCGGAAAGGATTGCCGCAAGAACGTATCCGAAGAGAATACCGATAATGAACGGGTACAGCCTGATGGATTTGGGGCCTCTGTTGGATGCAAGAGCGACGACAAAGAAAGTCAGGACACCGATGAGGATTGTCACGTAGCTTGTGCTTCCTCCGAGGTTCGATACTGCGGAGCTTGCAAGCGAGAATCCGATAAGAGCGACTGTCGGACCGATGATAATCGGCGGCATGTACTTGTCGACCCAATCGGTTCCGCATTTCCAGATAATCAGTGCCAGAAGGACGTAAACAAGTCCTGCGAGAATTGCACCGATGATGATTCCGAAGTAACCGAATGCAGTACCTCCGATCAATGCGGGGATGAATGCGAACGAACTTCCGAGGAAAACAGGGCTCTTGAATCTTGTGAACAAAAGATACACAATAGTACCTGCACCCGCACCGACGAGTGCCGACGCCTGATTCAGATATTCGGTTCCGGTCGCCGAGTTAACGAGGACAGGGACCAGGATTGTAGCTGCGATGATGGCAAGGAACTGCTGCAATGCGAAGATAATATTCTTCGACATCGGAGGTTTGTCCTCGACATCGTATACTAGTTTGATTCCGCTTGATGTCATTTATACCAACTCATTTGGTCCCGAAGATCCTGTCTCCCGCGTCACCGAGACCCGGAAGAATGTAACAGTCATCGTTCAGGCATCTGTCCAATGTCGAGACATAAATCTCAACATCGGGGTGATCCTCAGCCATTCTCTCGACACCCTCGGGTGCTGCGATGATTGACATGAGTTTGATCTTCTTGCATCCGCGTTTCTTGAGCATCGTAATCGCAGCGGATGCGCTTCCTCCAGTAGCAAGCATAGGGTCGAGAACAACTGTGACCATGCTGCTGATGTTCTGGGGGAGTTTGCAGTAATATTCTACAGGTTCGTGGGTTTCCTCGTTGCGGTAAAGTCCGATGTGACCTACCTTTGCCAACGGGAAGAGATTGAAGACACCGTCGACCATTCCGAGTCCTGCACGGAGAATTGGCACAATGGCGACCGAATCGTTCTTGACAATTTCCTGATCGATAAGCTCGAACGGGGTCTGAATCTTCACTTTCTCAGTGGGTACGTCTTTGAATGCCTCATAGGTCATCAGCGTACCGACTTCCGTGATAAGATCTCTGAAAAGCTTTGTGTTTGTGTTGACATCCCTGAGATAAGCGACCTTATGTCTTATCAGAGGATGGTCCAGAATGTGAACGTTCGGATAATCCTTCATAGATTCCACTACTCTGGGCTACTATCATAGCGTTGTGTGATATAATCCTTTACCATCGATTCTCCGACATTATCGGTTCATATTTTGACAGTTTATCTGAAATTATCGCGCAAATCAATCAGATTAGTATTAATAGGGCCTCACATTAGAGGCTCAAACATGGAGAAGAAGGCGTTCTATGCATCGCTCATTGTCATCGCAGCGTGTCTGTGGGGAGTGATAGGTGTATTCTCCAGCGAATTAGAGGCGGACGGTTTCACTTCGATACAGGTTACCGAAGTAAGATGCGCCGTCACTGCCATAGGATTGCTTATTGTAATTCTGATCCGCGACAGATCTCTCTTTAAATTCGTACCGAAGGATCTGCTGATGTTCATCGCTGCGTCTGCTTTCTTCATGGCATACAATATTCTCTATTTCCAGGAGATTGCCATAGGATGTCCTCTTTCGATGGTCTCCATTTTACTGTATACGGCACCGTTCTTCGTGTTGGTATTATCGGTACTGATATTCAAGGAAGAACTTACGGTTCAGAAGGTGTTGGCACTTATCATCGCATTCATAGGATGCGCTCTTGCGGTGGGACTTGTCGGAGGAAACGATGAAATCAACATGACAGGTCTTTGGATGGGTATCGGTTCCGGTGTGACGTATGCGTTGTATACAATCATCAACAAATCCCTTCTGAAAAAATACGATCCGATGACACTGACGTTCTATGCATTCGGAATATCCGCGTTATGTCTTCTTCCGTTTGCGGATGTTATGGGAATATTCGATATCGCAGTGAATGTTGAGGGTTCAATCTTCTGGATGCTCGGATTGGGTGTTTTGATCACACTGATACCTTATTTCCTGTACGGATGCGGTCTCAGAGGATTGGATGCCGGATATGTGTCGGTACTTGCGTTAATAGAACCTATGGTCGCCACCGTAGCGGGATTCCTGATGTACGGTCAGGCACCTACTGCAATGAAATTATGCGGTATCGTTCTCGTCATCATCGGTGTAGCAATACTCAATGTCAGACTGAACAGACCTAAGAGACTCCAACCCTGAACCGCCGTTTTCGATAATCTTTCTGTAAAGATCTTCGATTACTTCGGAAGGAGTGAGACCTTTCTGAAGAAGTATCCTTTCCGCTCTTTCTTTCACAATAGGATCGATACGTGCGTTGATTACGGAGCCTCTTTTGAGAGGAATCTTTCCGTATGTCACTTCGTCTCTGATCGATGCGATGTACTCGGCGTACATCATATTGTTTTCCTTTGCGATACCGCGGATAAGATCGGTTGTTCCGGAACCGTACTGAGAAGATTTCTTGGGTCTTTTCGCAAGGAAATCGAATCCAAGATGAATTGCAATCTTTCTGAGAACTTCTTTCCTCGAATCCATATCTTTGGGTCTGAGGATTTCGGGATCTATTTCCGCTACAAGGGATGTAATCTTATCGTCAAGATACGGATAAATCAGCTCTTTTCCGAAATGTTCCGCAATCTTAAGTTCACAGGGAACGGAGATGTTCAGAAGTCTTTCCACGCTTGCCGTTTTCAGTACTTCGTAATCTTCCAATGAAGCTCCCACGAATTTTGCACACCCCATGAAATATTCGTCCGCACCCTGTCCTGTAAGAATGACATCTTCTTTTGCGGTCCTGCACACGCAGAGCAACGGCATTTCGTAGGAAACGGTGAAAGGATCGGGCTGTCCTGCGATTTCAATCATTTCTCTGATTAATCCGTGCATATCGCCTTTGGTTATTTTTGCGTGAACCATCGGGATTCCCGTTCTCTCGGAGAGATCTTTTGTCATCAGTACATCATGTGCATTCTTTGTACCGCACGAATAAAGTGTAACAGATTTGGCATATCTCTTTGCAATGGCGGATACCAGACCGGAATCCAATCCGCCGGAGCATGCGACACCGACATCCTTTCCTTCCGTTCTCTCTTTGATAAACGAGACCAACGCATCTTCCAGTTCCTGGTATTCGAACATATAATCCGCAGATTGATGAAACAGTCTTTAATTTTTTCATCGGAGTCTGTCACAGATTAAATACGGTTGTGCATTAGGCCGTTACGTGTTAATCAGAGCCTCCTCATTATCGAAATCTTTCGGTCCCCTCCATGTGCTGACCGATGCCACTTTGCAGATTGACGAAGGACAGCGTGTCGGACTTGTCGGAAACAACGGTGCCGGTAAGAGTACGTTACTGAGGCTGTTATTGGGAGAGGAGAAGCCTGATACGGGAGAGATTGTCCGCAGAACCGATAAGATAGGGTATCTGCAGCAGTTCACCGAACTTCCGGATGATGCTACGCCGCGTGATGTTCTGAGCAGCTGTTACGGAGCGGTTGAGGAGATTAAGGCACGTCAAGCTGAGATTGATAACATTATGATGCAGGGCGGAGACGTTGATTGGAATGCTCTCGCCGAAGAAAGTGCCGAATTGGACCGTAAATTGGCTTCGTTTGAAGCCGATATAGGAACAAAACTCGACGGTGTTTTCTCTTCAATCAAATTTCCAGTGGAAATCCTCGACAGGAAGATGAACACACTCTCCGGAGGAGAGAGATCGAAGGTTCTGATTGCAAAATTATCCGTTCAGGTTTCGGACTGCGATCTTCTGATTATGGATGAGCCTACTTCGCATTTGGATATCACAACGATCGAATGGATGCAGGATATGATTCTCGGGTCGAGATGTGCCGTTCTCGTTGTAAGTCATGACAGGTATTTCCTCGATTCAATCGTAACAAGAGTTATCGAGATCGAAAACGGAAAAACGAGAGAATACAAAGGAAACTATTCTCAGTTTGTCGAGAAGAAGAACGAGGCTATCGAAAGAGCTGCGGCAGAGTTCGAAAGATACGAGAGCCAGAAGAAGAAACAGGAGGCGATTGCGGAGCAGATGTTCCACGATCAGCGCAGGTATATGGCATCGTACAAGACAAGGCTGATGCTCATCGACAAGATGGAGAAGAAAGAAAAACCCGAAGAATCGAAGAAAATCTCCATCAGCTTCCAGGCGGCTCAGAAATCGGGAAAGAATGTTGTGATTTCAGAGAAAATGTCTATCTCGTACGAAGGAAAAACCATTCTGAACGATGTGAATCTCGATATTCAGAAGGGTGACAAAGTCGGTGTCTTCGGTGCGAACGGAGCCGGTAAGAGTACGCTCATCAAAGCAATAATGGGCGAAATCCCCGTAAACGGTGAATTGTGGGTTGCACCCGGTGCGAAAATAGGCTATTATTCTCAGAACCACGAAGGATTGGATCTCAATCTTACCGCGGAAGAACAGATGCTGATGGTTCTCGGAAAGGACAGGAAAGCGGATGCAAGGAACATGCTTGCACGTTTCCTTCTGACCGAAGAGAATGTAACAAACAAGATGTCTTCGCTCTCCGGAGGACAGAGAGCCAGAGTGTCATTATGTATGCTTCTCAACGGCGCTACGAATCTTCTGATTTTGGATGAGCCTACGAACTATGTAGACATTGAATCTAAGCATATGCTCGAACAGGCGCTGTCGGAGTACGACGGTACCGTAATCACAATTACACACGACAGGTACTTTTTGGATAATGTCTGTAACAAAGTCATCGAAGTTTCCGGCAACACCGCGAAGATGTACAACGGAAATTACACCGATCTCAAAGGAAAACCTGTCGCAAAGGCTGCGAAGCAGAAAGGAGATTCCTACCGTGTTCTCGCTCCGTTCACAAATTGGGCTCAGGGTAAGAAGTACGTCAAGGGTGACAGAGTCATCATCACCCCCGACGATATGCCCGGTTTCGAGACTGCACTGAATCAGGGTAAGCTCAGAAAGCAGTAATCATTCCATTGCTGCGTTGATTGCGACTTCGCAGATATCCATTGAATATTCTGCGATTCTTCTCACGCTGCCTGCAATCAATCCTGTGGATATTGCGGCTTTACCTGTGAGTTTGTCGGTCATCTTCGATATTCTGTCGGATTTCTCGACAAGATCTCTTCCTCTTTTGATGCAATTGTTGGCGGAAACCATGTCTTTGCTTTTCCATGTAGAAACGGAGTCTGAGAACAGAGCGATTACTTCACGTCCCGCATCGACGATTGCCCTGTCGACAACATTCGTGGAATCGTCATTCAGAAGAGAACACATATTCTTGCTGAGTAACACGGCATGATCTCCGATTCTTTCGATTGTACGGCTTATCGTACTGCAGCGTGTGATTCCCGCAAGGCTGAGTCCCTGTTTCTGAGAAATTGTAACATCTCTCTGATTGATACTAACCTGTCTGAGAATCAGCCAATGGATTCTGTCGACTTCTCTGTCACGTTCGCCCATTCCGTTCAGAAGACTGTTGTCTTTTTTATCAACCGAATCCAAAACATCGTTGAGCATATTGCGTACAAGAACAACCATCCTGTCGATGGACTTCATCGGCCTGATCTGTCCGGGATTCATGAGGTCCTGAATTACGATATGGTTATCGCTTTCCTCCATGATTTCCAATCCGATTGCAGTCTGAACAAAGGATGATGCTACGGAGATACACATATTGTTGAGACCTCCTTCCGAAATGAGTTCGATTGTTCCGTGACCTGCGATATATGCGCCGATTAACTGCCTGTATAGGAAATCTCTGTCTTCAATATTGTCTGTCATTATTTTCTTGGACGGGAGTGTGACGGTTCCGTCGTGTCCTCCGGTATAGATTATCAGTGAACCGTCGCTCTGCGGCTGCAGGGAAACGGGATCGTTTTTCTTGAGTCCTACTGCTTCGGTCCATTCTTTGGGCAGTGTAATCATCATAGAAGATCCGCCCGTAATCTGTACCTTTCTGATGTCCATGAATGATGGACATTCGTTTCTATATATAATTCTTTCAAAATATATACTTGAGAATTATTTCAATTGAAGAATCAACTTTCTCTGCGAAATAAAATCATTATTTTTCTGATGTAATTTCACCGAATCTGCTGTTTTATAGATGTTTTACGGCTGAATATTGAAGAAAAAACCCTATTTTCGCTATATTCTATATAGAAAAAATAGATTACGATTTCCTATATTCAATTCTATATAATAAATCGATTAACTATATATCAAGTTCAGAAATAGTCACACTCAAGGTGAAAATCCTGAACAACAAGATCATTGCAGTATTCGCAATTGCGGTCATTGCGATCGCAGCTGTTGCAGCCGTCGTCGTTATGAACAACAACGGCAGCGGAAATGACAGCGAAGGCGCCTATGCCGTTTCGCTCAACGGTGTCGACGCAACAGAGAAGAACGTTAACAACAACACATACGAAATCAAGAGAAATCTGATTGTATGTACAATGGGCGAAGCCACAGGAAATGTGAAAGCATTCCTTAACTACGTTACGTCGGAAGACGGACAGAAGATCGTCGGAGAAGAATTCATTGCAATCTCCGATAAGACAACTTACGAAGCACCGGATAAGGACGGTAAGACAACCATCACCGTTTCCGGATCCACTACGATTATGGACACAATGTCCCGTCTCGCAGAGGAATACACAGCAAAATACCCCTACATGTCAATCGCAGTCTCCGGAGGAGGTTCCGGCCAGGGTGCCAATAACGCAATCAACGGTGTCTCGGATATCGGTATGTGCTCGAGAGATCTCAAAGCATCCGAGACGGAGAAAGGACTTATCCCTGTCACAATCGGTAAGGACGGAGTCGCAGTCATTGTCAACGATGCAGGTGTCGACAACCTTACAACAGAACAGGTCGCAAAGATCTACAACGGAACATACACCAACTGGTCGCAGCTCGGCGGTAAAGACAAAGCAATCGCAGTAGTCGCACGTGAGGACGGTTCCGGAACACGTGAGTGCTTCGAAACATCGATGACATCTGCGGTCGAAGGCTGGAGTATGAAGTCCGAGGTCAACAAACTCGCATCCACAGGTGCAGTGATCCAGACCATCAAAAACACAAGCGGTTCAATCGGATACATCAGTATCGGACAGCTTGTAAATCTGTAAGCGGTGTTTAGGATGACAGATGTTCTTCACGGCCGTGCAGGAAGAGAAGGTATCAACAAAGATACGGCTATGAGATACGTGCTCACGGCGATCGCTTCGACGGCCGTGTTGATCATCATACTGATCATCCTGTTCATTGCAGGTAACGGAGTAAAACTCTTTACGGATGTCGATCCGATATCATTCCTCTTCGGAACGGAATGGTCTCCTTCGGACGGCCTCTACGGTATCGTGCCGATGGTTGTCGGCACGATCCTTGTAACCCTCGGAGCGGTGGCGTTCGCATTCCCCGTCGGTCTTTTGGCCGCAATTTACATCTCGGAATTTGCGTCACCCAAGCTCCGCAGTATACTGAAACCTCTCTGTGAGGTATTCGCGGGAATTCCTTCGGTCGTGTACGGTTTCTTCGGATTGGTGGTTCTGGTACCTTTCCTTTCAAAGATCTTCGGAAGTCACTTACTGTTCGGTTCGTCGTGGCTTGCGGCATCTATTGTACTCGGAATCATGGCATTGCCTACAATCATATCCGTTTCCGAGGATGCGATACGTGCAGTCCCCAACTCATACAGAGAAGCATCCGTTTCAATGGGTGCAAACCGCTGGGAAACCACTGCCAAGGTAATAGTTCCCGCAGCAATCATGGGAATATCCGCAGCAGTTACGCTCGGTATCGGAAGAGCTATCGGAGAGACGATGGCTGTTATGATGGTTTCCGGTAACGCGGCAATCATCCCCGATCCTCTGTGGAATATATTCTCACTCGTAAGTACGATGACAGGTACGCTGGCACTTGAGATGCCGGAATCGGTCGTCGGAGATACACATTACAATTCACTCTTCATGCTCGCATTGGTGCTCATGATCATGGTCTTTGTAGTGAACCTGATCGCAAAGATGATTACCAACAGTATGAAACGCAAATTCTACGGACAGGCAACCGAGAGCCGTTTCGGAAAGATGTCTGAGAACTCATTCATGACGAAGATCCAGAGCAATAAATCTTCAATCATGAAGTTCTCAGTCTACTTCCTGATATTCATCGTTGCATGGATGATTCTCTCGCTTCTGATGAGCGGTCTTACATCATTGGTAGTATCCGCAGTCATTGCCGTCGGTGCGTACGGCCTCATGAGATTCATCGGTACATTGAATCCCACTGACAGAGAAGATATCGCAAAATGCGTATTGATTTTGGATATGGCATTCGTGCTGCTGATATTGGCAGTCATAATCGGAGATATCCTCATCAAAGGAATACCGAGTCTTTCGTTGGACTTCATTACTTCATCTCCTTCGAGAGGCGGAAGAGCCGGAGGAATCATGCCCGCGATTGTCGGTACTCTGGAACTTCTTGCAGGTACGGCGGCAATAGCATTACCTCTGGGTATTCTGACGGGAATCTACCTTGCGGAATATGCAAAGGATAACAGATTAAACAGAATCATCCGCGGTGCAATAGACACACTGAACGGTACACCTTCGGTCGTCTTCGGTCTCTTCGGAATGTCTCTGTTCGTGATATACTTCGGATGGGGCTATTCGATGGTTGCCGGTTGGGCAGCACTCTCGATGATGATTATGCCCGTAATAATAAGAACAACAGAAGAAGCGATGAGAGCCGTACCTAACGAACTCCGTGAGGCTTCGAGGGCAATGGGTGCCACGAAGTGGCAGACAACATACAAAGTTGTCTTCCCCGCCGCAATCGGAGGAACGGTTACCGGTGCAATCCTCTCTCTGGGACGTGCCGCAGGTGAAACGGCACCTATCATGTTCACGGCAGCCGTGGCTTATCAGCCCGGTCTTGCAAAATCGATAATGGATCCTGTCATGGCACTCCCGTACCACCTCTACTACCTGACGGCGGAGGTTCCGGGTACGACAGGAAATCAGTATGCAACGGCAACGGTGCTGCTGATAATCGTGCTGTCACTCTTCGTGGCGGCTTCATTGGTCAGGAGTCATTACAATAAGAAAGTAAGGTGGTGAATCGGATGGATTCATGTGATACGGTACAGAACGGAACGGCTGTGGATATACAGAACGTCAACCTCTGGTACGGTGAGAAACAGGCACTGTTCGATGTGTCTATGAAAGTAAAAGAAAAAGCAATCACGGCATTGATCGGTCCTTCCGGATGCGGTAAATCCACGCTCCTCAGGTCGATAAACAGAATAAACGACCTTGTGGAAGGATGCAGACTCGAAGGAAAGATGATGTTCCGCGGAACGGACATCTATGCAAAAGATACCAATGTGAACGAACTTCGTATGAAAATCGGTATGGTTTTCCAGAAACCGAATCCATTCCCTATGACGATAAGAGAGAACCTTACGTACGGCCCGAAACTTCAGGGAATCAGGGATAAGAAGGAACTCAATGAAATTGTGGAATCCTGTCTTCAGAAAGCCGCATTGTACGACGAAGTGGCAGACAGATTGGATAAGTCTGCGCTGGGTCTTTCGGGAGGACAGCAGCAGAGACTGTGTATCGCAAGGGTACTTTCGGTGAATCCGGATGTTATCCTCATGGATGAACCTACGTCCGCATTGGATCCGATTGCAACTGCAAAAATCGAAGATCTTGCCGTTACTCTGAAGAAAGATTACACTGTGATTATGGTCACACATAACATGCAGCAGGCATCCCGTATCAGCGACGATACAGGTTTCATGTACCTCGGAAAGATGATTGAATTCGGCGATACCGCTACTTTGTTCAACAAACCGAAAGAAGAAATGACTGAGAGATACCTTACAGGAAGGTTCGGATGATATCATGCAGAAAGCGATAGAAGAAATGGATGCGGTTGTCGAAGAAACAACTAAAATGGCCGAACTTACGGCCGGAATGATTGAAAGATCAATCAAAGCTCTGTCCGAAGACGATAAGGAATTGGCATCATCCGTTATGGACACCTTCGAGAAAGTCGACCGTTACGACAGATGCATCGAAGAGAAAGCACTGAGAGTACTGTGCCTCTATCAGCCGCGTGCAACAGATATGCGTACGATGGCTACCGTGCTGAAATGTATCACGTATCTTGAAAGGATTGCGAAATACAGCAGGAATATTTCATCTGCGGTAAGGAATCTGAACGGTACCGTTCCTGCGGAATATGTGAATTCGGTCGTAACAATGGGAGATACCGCAGTCAGCATGGTCAGAATGGTGATAGACGGTTTCAAGAACCGTTCCGTCGACGGTTTTGACAGATTGCAGGAGATGGACGATACACTCGACGAAGGACTCAGAAAGAATTACGAATCATTCATTGCATACATCAAGGAAAACCCCTCATCTGCGGATGATTCGATTTACTGCCTTTCGATGATG
>CAZDCU010000024.1:0-22726 GCA_964504055.1 uncultured Methanomassiliicoccales archaeon | reverse complement strand
GTGACACCTGTCATAGAGAACTGAATGTGCTCCTCGGGAACGGAATACTTACCGATAACGTTTCCTTCCAGATCATACGCATAAACGGGTTCGCCTTTGGTGTAACTCGTGGCGATAAGCGTATCTCCGTTCACCAAAGTAAGATACGAATGGGATGTGGCGATTTTCCTGTTCAGTGTTTCGTAAGTACCGTCGATTCCCATCCTGTAGAGTTTCTTGTCTCCGATGAAATACGCTCCGGTGAAATCTCCGTTTTCGACAACGGTGAATTTACTTGCGGAACCGAAGGTTGTTTTGTTGAGAATTATCTCGAAATTTCCCGCTCCGTCGTACCTGTAGAGTTTTACACCGTAATCGGATGCACTCATTCCGAGACCGTTGTTGTATCCTATGTAAATGTAATACGAACCGTCTTTCTTCAGAATTGCCGGCATACCTGCGGATCCGATTTCCTGTCCGAGATAGGTTGTGTGGTAAACATCCTCATCTGTAATCAAAGAACCTGTGTTTTTGTTGATAACATACAGATGACCGTCTAACATTCCGGCAAACAGTAAATCATCGTAAACAACGGGTGCGGAAAAGTATCCTTTACCTCCGGACTGATAAGACCATATCGGATTTAGATTAAGATCAAAACAGTAAATCATTCCGCTGGAGGACATACAGTAAATCGCACCTGAATCGTAGATCAGGGAAGTAGGTCCGCTTGCGTAGGAACGTCCTTTGACGTTTTCATCCGTAACGGATTTTATTCCTTCCAAATGCTCGACGGGAACGGCTTCGCCTTTGCTTTCTTTCCAATTGATTTTATAAATATCTCCGGTTGAACTCTGAACGTAAACGTAATCTCCGATGAGAACGAAGTTCGATGTTTCGTAATACGCCCTTTTGTAAATGAAATGCCATTTTTCGAGACCCGTTTCGATATCGCTGCATACCAATGCGGCGGTACTGTCTATGTTCTTCTCCTGATATCCGTATTTGACGAAAGCGTATCCTCCCGCCGTGAGAATTGTTGTGTAAACTCCCGAATAACTGTCGTTCCAATCGGTAACCGCCCAGTTCAATGAGGAAGATTCCGAAGAAATGACCGCGGTCTGACTGTTGGAAGCTTTCGCATCGTAACCGACACACGAAACAGACTGATTGTCCGGCGTCTCGGACGGTACGGTACCGTCGGGATAGAAACCGACAGCCAGACAGCCTGCGGTGTATTTTTCGGTAAGGTCTGAAATTACAACCCATTTCTTCGTTGCCGCTTCCCATGTGTACGGAATCCATTTCGATGTAACCGTTACGGAGGTTGTTCCTGCTTTGTTGAGAGGATCTGTCGTTGTTGCGGTTCCGGTACCGACGGTGTTGGTACTTTTGCCGTCTACGGAGATTGTATCGGCGGAAATGGCACATTCATGCCCGTTAGCTCCCAAAACAGTGAGAATAACATCGGCATACGTTCCCTTGGAATCGATTGTATACCAAGTCTTCGCTCCGTTACCCTCATCGAGCATCAGTCTGTTGTCCGACGATGCCGCCTCCGTATCCGTCAACGGAATTACGGTGACAACTACAATCATCGCCAGTAACAATGCCGTGAGCATCTTGGTTCTGTTCTTCATTCTATCCCTTTTTTTAATTATCGTAACCCAAATCCTTGGTGATCGCGGTGTATTGTGAATAGTCGTCTCCTATGAACTTCGGAACTTCTGTTTCAAAACAGTCCGGATAAATTATCTCTCCGAGAATTTCGCATAACTGTGTGAATCTCGGTGCGGAACGGGAAGCGAGATCGGCGGCTTTACCTGAAATCAGATAGATTTCTTTGTTTGCGTAGGCTTTCGTCAGTTTCCACGTGTCCGGGAGATTGTTATACATTGTGTCCCATTCTTCCTGAGTGGCATCGTACGATTCCGTTACGACGATGATAATATCCGGATTCTTTTCCGCAATAAGTTCGGTGTTGGCGTGTGTCCATCCGCTCATGGATGAGAATGCATTGTCGGCGGAAATTGAATCGATAATATCGTCGATGAAAGTATATTTTCCCGCAACATAGGGGGCTGCGTCCGGAGACAGAGCAACCATCACACTCTTCTTTTCCATGACATTTATTTTTGAGAGAATGCTGTTCATTCCGGTGGTGTTATGTGTTATGATGCTTTTTGCCGTTAATTCATAACCTATCGCAACACCGACCAGGTATGTATTGTTGTAAATTGTTTCGATATCGCTGCCGTCGTAGATCGTTACAGCATTAACATTTGCGTTTCTTACGGAATCCGCCACCTGTCTCTGATTATACTGACTTCCGTCTGCAATGACAATGTCCGGATTTTGCTTCATGATTGATTCGAAACTCGGGTCGGTGTATGTTCCGACTTCCGCAATTCTGCCGATTGATTTCAGTTCGGCGATACTGTTCGGATAATTGCTGTAGTAATCGGTACCGACTATGCATGAAACTGCGTTGAGTGCCCCTATTGTTTCCGTAGCGACAGGAGATAATGTGACAATGCGCTCGGCCTGAGAATAGCCGTATACGCATGTACCGGTAGCATCTACGGCTACGGTGGGAATATCATCGTTTCCTCTGTACGCCCACACTGTTACGGTGTAATCTTTGGCGTTGATATCGTAAGTTTCCGATTTCACCCATTGTGTGGTACCTTTTTCGATGTACCACAGATCCCATGAGTTTTTTTCACTGTCTGATACACCGTTGATTTCGGTGACTTTTCCGCCGTCGGTTGTATATGTGTACTCATTTTCGGTACAGGCTTTCTCCAGAAGAGATAACGGATTGCTGTCGGTGTTCAGATCATACTCAAACCAGGTGACTTCGTATTTTTCGAAATCGATGAGAATTCCGTCGGCGTGGGATATTGTTGCCTCTGTTGTTGTCAAAGATACGGCTCCCGCCAGTATTAATCCGACCAGAAGCGTAGCTGCCGTGAGGTAAACTTTCGTTTTCTGAACGTTGATTTTTCCCTCTCTGCCGCTGTTCATTGTCTCAAATCCATTGGATGATATAACCAACTTTTGTGATACTGTATTCCGACCCGTTTATTTAACAATAATGCAGAATCGGGGCTGGATGTCACGTC
This sequence comes from uncultured Methanomassiliicoccales archaeon, assembly GCA_964504055.1. Lineage (GTDB taxonomy): Archaea > Thermoplasmatota > Thermoplasmata > Methanomassiliicoccales > Methanomethylophilaceae > Methanarcanum. The sequence continues at coordinate 19,622 of CAZDCU010000024.1, read as the reverse complement.
CAAAATTATATACCCGGAGTTTCATGTCTAACCCACAATCCTGGACAATACGTCCAATTGAGGAATCACAATGAACGCGAAAATTTCCAAATTCATGGCCGTCGCAATCACTGCGATGTTCTGCATCACGGCAGTCGCCGTATTCGCCGTCGGCGAAGACAGTTCCGCAGCGGATACAACGCACAAAGTCTACATCGAAGTTGTAAGTGCAGATCTCACCGTAAGTGAAGATGCATGGGTACAGTTCACATCGGACGGTACCGTTGACGGTTTCGTAAAGAGCGCCAACGATGCTTTTGCACTCTACGGGTACCCCGAAGTCGTATTCACCACAAGCGAAAAAATGATTTCGGTATCATATGCAACAAGCGGAAATAACGCCTGCTATTCGTACGTCGACAACAAATGGACTGCTGTCGGAGATACAGTGGCAACATATCCTGCAGCAGCATACATCGCATTCTGTTTCAACAACGGTTACATTTCAGCCGAGAAATACTATGCACTCGATGAGACCGCCAAAGCATCCTGGTCGTACACCGGATGGGGCGGAGATTGGGATTACATGAAATCCCCCGAAGCAGAAACAAGCGAGTGTCCCGCAGCACCTGCAAAATTCACTACCAACTGTTATGTCGAAATCATAGACGCAAAAGGTGCAATTACTGAAACCAAATGGGTCAAATACGATGCAGTAAAGACTCTCAAATCAGTAGTTGTAAATGCCAACAAAGCCTTCGTGAATGCAGGTCTCAGCAAAGTCGCACTTAAAGTAACTTCATATGGTATCGGCGCAACCTACGATGGCAGTGACAACAGCAGCCCGTACTACGTCAAAGACGGAAAATGGGTCGCAGTATCTGAAATGGAGAAGGATTACTTCAACGAGACAATCGGACTTGCTCTCAACAACGGTTACATTTCCAAAGAAGTGTATAACGCACTCTCAGACGATGCCAAAAAAGCATGGGCGGATTCTGGAATGGCTGAAACATACCCACCCTATGCATACCAGAAGACTATCACCGAACCCACGGACGGATACAAATCCGCATCCTCCGATAACAACACAGGACTCATCATCGGAGTTGTTGTTGTCATCGTCATTGTCGTGGCAATCGGAGCATTCGTCTTCTTCAAGAAGAAGTGAGGTTTCATATTTTCACCTTCCAAACCTTTTACGTCCGCAGACACAATCTGCGGACGGAAACCTCTTTCCGACAGTTTCTAATCGGATTGTTTTCATAATCATCTGATGAAATTCACAGATGCACACATTCACGTACAGGGCATCGGCAGTTCGGATGCGGAACTGATGTTCTGCAATGTGTCAGGGCCGTCGGAATGGAGTGCATTGGAAGAATTGATTCCGAAAAACAGTAAAATAATTCCTTTCTTCGGCACACACCCGTGGTATTCCGATGAGTACAGCGGTTCCGAAAAACTATACGAAATCCTGAAAAAATATCCTTCCGCAAATGTAGGGGAAATAGGTTTGGATACGGTACGTTCGGGAGAAAATTCCGCAGAGATCTTCACAGAACAGTTGGACATCGCAGAGGAAATGAAAAGAATCGTCTGTATTCACAACGTCCGTTCGACAGACCGTATTCTCTCCGAACTGAAGAAAAGAGACGTAAGAACAATACTGCATTCATACGACGGTCCCGCAAATATGACCCCTGCGTTCGTAAAATGCGGCTGTTATTTTTCAATCTCTCCCAGATTATTCAGAAAACCCGAAAACAAAGTGTCGGACATACTGCATTCGATACCGAAGGACAGGCTGCTGACGGAATCCGACAGTTCCGGAGAAGTTACAATGAAGATGCAGGAACTTCTGATGAGGATATCGGATATTTTGGATATCGATGTCGGTAAATTATCCGACATCGCAGGACAGAATGCACGCAATCTGTTACGCAGTTGATAACTGAATGTTCCGTAAGATGCAGTCTCACTTTCGGAAAAAATCATAACAATTCCGACCCGACATTCCGCGCCGTAAATGCGGATGCAATCGGAATGATGCCCCGTCGGAAAATGATCCTTCTGCAGCAGATTTATTGAAAAAATCCCGATGCCGACACAGAATTCAGGCAGATACCCAGGTATATTGTTTAGTGTATCTGGGTATATTGATTGTGGAACTGTATAGTACAATTATAAAACAAACGACAACCGTATTATTCCGACTACTTGAAACGGTACTCCCGGCAGTGCTGGGGAGGCCTGAGGGTGATGAAATGATTAGAGATAACTTTACAGGAAATGCGGATGACAGGCAGACATCCCGTTCCGGAATAAGATCGGAGAGGAGAGGGCGTGAACAGAACCGTTCCCTCCGTACGCACAATCTGCTGACGGCAGCGTTGTTTTTGACATTGCTGATCGTCGGATGTTCTCTGCTGATTGTTACAGCGGATGAGGCGGATGCCGGAAGCATCCTCGACGGTAACATCAGATACGAAATAGATGATACTACTGGAACGGCAACGGTATGCGGATCCGAAGGCATCGGCGGTACCGTAGATATTCCTTCGACCGTTACTAACGGTGGCAAGACATACACTGTTATTGCAATCGGTGAAAGTGTATTCAAAGGAGATACGTTCACTGGAAGTACGGTACCCACATCCGTGACCATACCGAATACGGTCACAAGTATCGGAAACTATGCATTCCAATATTGTACAAGCCTTACATCCATAACCATACCGAATTCCGTCACGACTATCGGAGAGTATGCATTCCAAAAATGCAGTTTCACATCCATAACCATACCGAATACGGTTACGAGTATCGGAGAATGTGCATTCTACAACTGTACAGGACTCACATCCGTGACCATACCGGGTTCTGTCAATGGTATCGAAAACAGTGCATTCTACGGCTGTACAGGCCTCACAACTTTGACCATTAGCGAAGGAGTTCAAACCATCATCGCTACTGCATTCGGCGAGTGTGCAGCACTCACATCCGTGTTCATACCGAAATCGATTACTTCCCTCAGCGAAGATGCATTCGCAGATGACAAAGGACAAAACGGCATCACGTTCAAAGATGCCGACGGCAGCACCGTCCTTTCTGTAGGTGTAGATCTGAAGGGATACACTTACACAGGTTCAAACAAAGTGCTGACAAGGATCGACCCGGCAGTCCAGACTATAGGCGATTTTACATACAGACTGTCTCTTGACAGCACCGAAAAAACAGCAACTGTAATCGGTTATACGGGCACCGGAGGCAATGTAGAAATCCCTGGAACTGTTACTTACAGTGGAACCGAATATACTGTTATTGCAATCGGAAACGCTGCATTCAGTAACAAAACAGGTCTCACGACCGTGACCGTACCCAGTTCGGTAACCGAAATCGGAGACTATGCATTCAGCGGATGTACAGGCCTCACGACCGTGACCTTCGAAGAAGGAAGCGCAATCACAAAAATCGGAAGCAATGCATTCTATGGATGTACAGCACTCGGATCTATAACAATACCGGGTACGGCCGACACAGAAATAACTATCGGAAAAAATGCATTCGCTAACTCCGAAGTCACACACAGCCTCAAATCCGTAACCATCGGAGGTAAAGTCAGAAGTATCGGGGAGACTGCATTCTATCAATGCTACAGTCTTGAAACCGTAACTTTTTCCAACGGCGTAAGTACTGAATTTAGAAGTATCGAGAGTTCCACATTCTACTGTTGCTTAAAACTCAAATCTTTCACCATACCGGATTCGGTTACAAGTATCGGAACGAGTGCATTCAGTACCTGTACATCACTCACATCTATGTCGATACCTGATTCAGTTACAAGTATCGGAAACAGTGCGTTCACTTATTGCACAGGGCTGACTTCCGTAACCTTCGGAGACGGAATCACAACACTGGGCAGTGATGTATTCTATGGGTATAGCATCAAATATGCAACTAACGGTGGCGCAAAATTCTATGCTGACGATGAATGTACAATCGAACTTACTGCCGCCAGCGATTTGAAAGGTAAAACCTTCACAGGTGCCGACTGTAAACTGGTAAACAACGATCCGACACTCCTGTATAAAGACGGAATCAAATACAGATTGTCTGAAGCTTCACCGTACACGGCAGCTGTAACAGGCTATTACACTTCAGGCATGCCGAGTAACGGTGCAGTGACGATTCCTCCCACAGTCGAAAAGAACAGCAATACATACAACGTTACTGCAATCGGGAAGGAAGCATTCAAAGGCTGTACCGTACTCCTGTCTTTGACAATAGACAATTCCGTCACGGGGATCGGAGAAAATGCATTCAGCGGCTGTACGGGGCTGACGTCTGTAACCTTCGGAAACGGACTCACAGCCTATGCCGACTGGGGTGTCAAATTCTTCAAGGCCGACGGTACAACCCAGATAGACGGCAGTAATTTCAGCGAACTGAAAGGAAACACCTTCAAAGGCACATATACTGACGGACTGACAAAAACAGGCTACATTATATTCACATATTCAGACGGCACCACAAAAACCGTCTCAGGCATTGCAACCACAGGGACATACACACGCAACACTGACATTAAAAAAGTAGAAATCGGAGACGGTGTCACGAGTATTACTGATCACGCATTCGAAGAGTGCACAAATCTTACGGAAGTATCTCTGCCGGATTCACTCAGAAGTATCGGCCTGAGTGCATTCAAAGGATGTTCAAAACTCGAAACAGTGACTTTCGGAAACGGAGTAACAACTATCGGAGAATATGCATTCTATGAATGTGAATCACTCAAATCCGGAATCAAATTGGATTCTGTCACAAATATCGGAAACAGTGCATTCTATGAATGTAAATTACTTGAATCCGAAATCAAATTGAATTCAATTGAAAGTATCGGCAGTAGTGCATTCTTTGATTGCAGCAAAATTACGGTGCTGACTGTCGGAAACGGACTTACAAATATAGAACACGGTGCATTCAGCGGTTGCTCAGGCATCACATCCGTAACCATACCGAATTCAGTCAGGATTATCCCGACGAGTGTATTCTTTAATTGTTCCAAACTCAAAACCGTAACTTTCGAGGAAGGAAGCAAAGTCGAGAGTATCAAAATGAGTGCATTCTCTGGGTGCTCGAGTCTCGAATCAATATCCATTCCGGAAACAGTCACGAGTATCGAAAAATATGTATTCAGTGGCTGCACTTCACTTACATCTGCAAACATACCGGGTTCGGTTACAGTTATCGGTGACGGTACGTTCTATGACTGCAGTAAGCTCACAGAAATAATCATACCTGACAAGGTAACAGAAATAGGCTGGAATGCATTCGAGAAATGTACAGGCCTTACGTCCGTAACCATACCGAATTTGGTCACTGAAATCCAGGATAATGCATTCCTCGGCTGTAAAAACCTTGAAACCGTAGTCATCGGAAACAGTGTTAAGACAATCGGAAACAAAGTGTTCGGAGATTGCGTCAAACTCAAATCCATAAACATACCGTTTTCAGTCACAAGTATTGCAGACGGCGTATTCAACGGAACCGATGCATCCGACAACGTCACATTCTATGAGTCTGCCGACAGTATGGCAAGCGGAACATCGCTTACTGTAAGTGTTGAAAACCTGTCGGGAAATACCTTTGCAGGCAACGGCGACAAAAAACTGGTAAAAGTGCCTCTGACAATAGGCGATATCACATACTCACAGTCCGGCGGGAAAGATCTCACTGCAATCGGATACGCCGGCAGTGAAACCGCCGACGTGACTTTAACGATTCCTTCAACGGTCAGTAAAGACGGAAAAGATTACAATGTCATAGCCGTCGGAAACAACGGATTTAAGGGCGAAACAAAACTCAAAACCGTAACCATCGGAAACGGAATCAAAAGCATCGGCACCAATGCATTCAGCGGCTGTACAAACCTTGCATCCGTAACTGTACCTGATTCGGTTACAGACATCGGAAAGGGTGCATTCGGCAACTGTACGGGCATCACAAAAGCGTACTTCGGAAAAGGAATCGAAAATATCGGAGACGGTGCATTCACCGGCATAACATTCTATGACACCGGCGGTACGCAAACACTTACTGCCAATGTCGATAATCTGAAAGGAAATCTGTTCGAAACCGCGGACGGTAAACTGACAAAAGCGGATCTGACAATCATAACCGTTGACGGAATCACATACAAATTATCCACGGAAGGTTCCGTAAATACCGCAACGGTATCCGGTTACAGCGGCACAGATATGAGCCTGACAATCCCTCAGACCGTTACAGATGACAGAACAGGCTCCGAGGTTACATACGATGTCACGGGTATCGGAGCGAATGCATTCAAAGGATGCACATCACTCACAACCATAAGCATACCCGATTCGGTTACAAGTATCGGGGCCGAAGCATTCAATGGTTGTGTCAAACTCACATCCGTGACCATTCCTGAATCAGTCACAATCATCGACAACGCAACATTCTATGAATGCGGCGAACTCACATCCGTGACCATTCTGGGCCCGGTTACCAAGATTGCGTTGAATGCATTCAACAGTTGCAGCAAACTTACATCCATAACCATACCTGACACGGTTAAGGAGATTGAGAATTATGCATTCAATAAATGCACTTCGCTCACAACCGTAAACATACCGAACTCAGTCACAAGGATTGGAGACGGTGCATTCACCTATTGTACAGGACTCACATCTGCAACTATAGGAAACGGGGTCACGATTATCGACGACTGGGCATTCGAAGGATGTACAGTTCTGAAAACCGTAACTATGGGAAACAGTGTTGAAACTATTGACTCAAGTGCATTCAAGGGATGCGCATCACTCGAATCCATAACTGTTCCGGATACGGTAACAAGCATCGGAACCAGTGCATTCCAGAATTGTACCGGACTCAAATCCGTCACCGTTCCCGGTTCTGTCGTAACAATCAAAGCTCAGACGTTTGACGGATGTACCGCTCTCGAAACTGCGGTTATCGGTAACGGAATCACAACTATCGGAAGCAAAGCATTCGACGGATGTACGGGGCTTAAAACCGTTGTTATGTCGGACACAATCGCAAGCAACGGCATCGGATCAGATGTATTCGACAGCACCATTAAATTCAAAGACGCCGACGGAGTAATAGATGCTGCAAATTACAGCGACAAGCTGAAAGGAGGTACATTCTTAAATGATACCGACGCACTGAAAAAAGTGGATTCAGTCTCCGTAGGTGACTTCACATACACATTCTCGGGCACTGATGCCACTGTAACCGGCTACAACGGAAGTGCAACCGATGTAACAATCCCTTCGGAAGTCAAAAACAACGGCATTACATACAGTGTTACGAAAATCGGAAACAATGCATTCGAAGAGAATAGAACACTTACAGCCATAACTATTCCGAATTCGGTCACGAGTATCGGAGATAGTGCATTCTACAAATGTAAACTCACGGAAATAACCATACCCGACTCGGTTACGAGTATCGGACAGAGTGCGTTCAACACAACAAAAATCAAATCTGTTACAATACCGAATGGTGTCGAAAAGATTAAGAGTAGCACATTTAGAGGTTGTACGAATCTTGCATCCGTGATTATATCCGATTCGGTAACAGATATCGAGAGTGATGCATTCGACAGTTGTACGGGACTCACAACCGTAATCTTCGGAAACGGCATCACTACTGTCGCATGGGATGCATTCGACGTTACCTTCAAAGATACAAACGGCAGCACTCTTGACATTAAGGTTGCTTCCAATCTGAAGGGAAAAACCTTCAAAGGTACCGACCGCATACTGACGGAATACGTTCCGACAGTAACCGAGGACGGAGTCGTATACACACTGTCACTCGCCGACAAAACAGCCGCAGTATCCGGCTATGAAGGCAGTCCGACAGATGTAACAATCCGTTCGAAAGTCACTGACAGCACCACAGGTATCGAATGCACAGTTACAACTGTCAAAGAAGACGCATTCAAAGACTGTGCTTCTCTTACATCTATCGTAATTCCCGACTCAGTTGAAACAATCAAATACCACGCATTCAAAGGATGTGTGGGCCTGAAGAGTGTTACTTTGGGTACAGGTATTACAAAATCAGGACTTGACCACAATGCATTCGAAGGTTGCAGCGGAATTTCACTCACGATTCTGTGCGAAATCGAGGACAGTATGTTCTCAAGCAGAACCTACTTCTCCGAGGTAACTGTCGGAAATGAAGTCACAGGCATCGGGAAATCCGCATTCAACGGATGTACTCTCCTCAGCACCATAACTATCGGAGACAAAGTCACAGGCATCGGGGAAATGGCATTCTTCGAATGTGCTGCGCTCGAATCTGTAACCATACCGGATTTAGTCACAAGTATCGGAGAATATGCATTCTGGAAATGCACAGGACTCATATCTGTGACCATCGGAAACGGAGCTACAGGCATATCTGCAGCATTCTACGACATCCCGTTCTATGACAGCGACGGTACGACAGAGCTTACTGCAGATGACGATCTTAAGAACAACACCTTCGTCAAGACCGGAGACAAACTGGTGAAAAGCGATGCGTTGATTCTGACCGATGAAAACGGAATCAAATACAGATTATCAGACGCCGATCACACAGCGACGGTAATCGGATATACCGGAAGCGGAACAGATGTGACAATTCCTTCGACAGTCAGTAAAGACGGTGTTACATACACTGTCAAGACCATCGGAAAAGATGCATTCAAAGGTAAAACACTCACATCCGTGACCATCGGAAACAATGTCACCGATATCGGGGAAAGTGCGTTCGAGAACTGTACGGGACTCACAACTCTGAGTATTGCAAACGGAGTCACGACCATCGGCGAGAGTGCATTCAGCGGATGTACGGGACTTGAATCCATAACTATAGGAAGCGAAGCCACAGGTATACTTGCTGCATTCAGCGGTTTCACGTTCTACGACTCCGACGGTGAATCTCTCCTTACTACAGATGAGGCGCTGAGAAACAGCACTTTCATTAAGACCGAAGGTAAACTGGTGAAAACAGATGCGATGATTCTGATCGTAGATGAAATCAAATACAGATTATCACCCGACGGCACAGCAACGGTAATCGGATATACCGGAAGCGGAACAGATGTGACAATTCCTTCGACAGTCAGTAAAGACGGTGTTACATACACTGTCAAGACCATCGGAAAAGATGCATTCAAAGGTAAAACACTCACATCCGTGACCATCGGAAACAATGTCACCGATATCGGAGAAAGTGCGTTCGAGAACTGTACGGGACTCACGTCCGTGAGCTTCGGCAGCAGCGTCAGGACAATCAAAACCAATGCATTCAGCGGATGTACGGGATTGATAACCGTGACAATCCCTGAATCCGTCGAGACCATCGGAAACAATGCTTTCACCGGTTGCACGGGACTCACAACTCTGAGTATTGCAAACGGAATTACAACCATCGGCGAGAGTGCATTCGGCGGATGTACAGGCATTATGTCTGTGGAAATACCGAATTCGGTCACAGATATCAAAGCAAGTGCTTTCAACGGATGTACAAGCCTTACACGTGCACAGATAGGCAACCATACGGCAACAATCGGAGAGAAAGCGTTCTACGGCTGTCCGCTCACCTACCTGTGTATTCCGGCTTCGGTCACGTTTATCGGAGCGAGTGCATTCAACCTTGTCACATTCCACGACGCCGACGGTACACCGATAACTGATTTGGATGCAGAACATCTGAAAGACAGTACATTCGAAGGTACCAGCAGCTCTGAAATGAGAAAAACAGGATCCGCCCCGGCATACACAGACAGTAATGAATTCCAGTTCCCCTTCATTATATTCTGTGTAATCATAACCCTGCTGGCTCTCGCGATTATGTTCAGCAAGAAACGTCTTTGAAGAGATATCCTCCGGCCGAAGGCCGGGGGATGCCTCATTTTTTTCTTATTTTCAATAAAAATCCATCTGTCAATCTCCCTGTAACCGACGGACGGAAATCCGATTTATGGTTGGATTTATAATCCGTGCTTACATTACGGATGACGTATCAAAGGGAGAGAATCCATGAAAAGTATCGGGAATAAGGTATCCGCAGAACTGAAAGCAGGTAACATAGGCTCGAACACCTCCTGCGATTATCACCCCTGCCACTACAGAGGACAGAACTGCTCTTTCTGCTACTGTCCGTTCTACCCGTGCAACGATACAGATTTCGGATTCATGCTTCATATCGAAGGAACAACACGCGAAGTGTGGGACTGTTCGCAGTGTCTGTTCTGCCACGACAACAGCGTCGTGGAATATTCATACAGAAGATTCGAAGAATTGGGAATTACGGAACCCGACGATCCCAGGATCAGAGACATTGTTTTCAGAGAAGCCAAAGAAAAATGCTATCGCAAAGGCAAAGCGGTAATGATAATCGGTGCAACATCCGATGCAGGAAAATCAATTACGGTTGCGGCATTATGCCGTATTCTCAACAGAAGAAGACATTCGGTCACTCCCTTCAAATCGCAGAATATGAGTCTTAACTCGAGAGTTACACGCGACGGTCATGAAATCTCCATGATACAGATGCTTCAGTGCAAATCCGCAGGTGTCACCAATCCTACTTACAACATCAACCCCATTCTTCTCAAACCCAAAGGAGACAGAAAATCCCAGATAATCGCAGAAGGCAAGGCTCTGCGTGACTGTTCCGTTACGTCATATTACAGAGCATTCGTCGAAGAAGAAGGAAGAGATATCGTCAGAAGAAATATCGATTTCCTCCGTTCGAGATACGATTATGTGGTAATGGAAGGCGCAGGTTCTCCTGCGGAGATAAACATCTACGACAGAGACATCGCCAACATGTTCGCAGCGGAAGCCGCAGATGCAAACTGTATTTTAGTCGTAAATATGGAGTGGGGAGGTTCCTTCGCGTACGCTTTGGGAACCGTGGAACTTATCCCCGAAAAAGACAGGAAGAGAATCAGAGGCATCATTCTCAACAACTGCAGATCAAGTAAAGGAACAGCCGAAGAAATCGGAAAGTTACTTGAAGAAATCACCGGAATTCCCGTATTGGGTGTAATTCCCCACTTGGATGTGGATCTTCCCAAGGAAGATTCCGAATACTTCAGAAACAACGACACCCTCGGTAACGGAAAATATGTCATTTCCGTAATCAGGTTACCGCACATTTCCAATTTCACAGATCTGGATCCTTTGATGTTGGAAGACGTGACTGTAAAATTCATCACTTCTTCGGACCAACTTGCGGGTTCCGATGCGATTGTCATTCCGGGTACCAAGAACACCACAGACGACCTTCATTGGATGAACATCACCGGACTCACGGAACATATAAGAAATTACGTCGGAAGAGTACCTATCATAGGCATCTGCGGCGGATATCAGATGATGGGCCGTAAGTTATACGATCCGAACGGTGTCGAAGACGACAGATACAAAGAAATTATGGGCCTGGGTCTTTTCAACATGGACGTAAAATGGGGCCTGTACACCAAACACGTGTGTATGAACAGAGGACATATGCTCGTCGGAGACGGCGGTGAATTCACGGGATATGAAATCCATATGGGCAACACCGTCGATAACAGAGAGAAACCTCTCTTCCGCATTGAACGTCTCAAAAACGAATGCGATGAGGGTTCCGTAAATCTCGACAGAAAACTCTTCGGAACGTATCAACACGGAGTATTTGAGATGCCTTCATTCAGAAGTTTCCTGATGGAGCTCATGGGCGGAGAAGGTTCCGGTGCGGATTATAACCAATATCTGGAGAAAAATCTCGATAAACTCGCAGACGGATTTGAAAAGAATCTCGACATGAAGAGACTCATGGACGTGATCGGATGAGCAGCATAATGTTCCTGGGAACTTCTTCCTACGCAGGCAAGACTCTGTTATCTGCGGTTTACTGCAGACATCTTGCCTCCGAAGGAAAGGATGTCGTTCCGTTCAAAGCATCCGACCTTACATCGGATGTTTTCGTTACATCCGACGGTAAAAAGATGGGTATGGGACAGGCCGTACAGGCATGGGCCTCCGGCACGGAACCGGAAACGGATATGAATCCCGTGCTGATGATGCCCGGAAAATCAAGAACCGTTGATGTTCTCGTCGGAGGAATACGCAGATATACGATTTCGGGAGGATGCGAACCCGATACGGACGACCTTCTGGGATATGCGTTGAATTCTTTTGATGACCTGACTGAAAAACATGATGCGGTTGTCTGTGAAGGAGCAGGTTCTCCCGTGGAAATGAATCTCATCGACCGCGATATCGCAAATATGAAAATGGTCACAGAGAGAAACATTCCCTCGGTGCTTGTTGCGGATATCGAACGCGGAGGAGTGTTTGCTGCAATTTACGGCACATGGAAGCTCATCCCCGAAAAGGACAGATGCCATCTGAAAGGATACATCATTAACAGATTCAGAGGAGAAGAAAGCGTTCTGAAGAGCGGAATCGACACAATCTGCGAACTTACGGGAATGAAATGCTACGGCGTAGTTCCGTATGTCGATCTCAGAAAACCCGATACCCATTCGGATAATGTGTCTGAATGTTTTACGAAAGAAATTGACAGAATAATGCCCGAAATTGAGAAACATCTCGATTTCAACGGCTTGGATTTACTGCTTTCATAAGAGTCGGAACCAAATCCTTCAGATTGATGTGGTTTTCATCTCCGACTGATGTTTCAAACGAAGTCCAGAACGGTACCGTCGTAAGAATATGGTTTCCCGTTACACATGATGTGCCGTGATCCACAAAATAAACGATTCTCTCCGCATCCGAGAAGTACTTCTCCATCATCTCATCGATATGTTCCAGTATCCTGACTTTCTTGGCAGGGTCTTTCTGATGGCTGTATTCGTCCACCTCATCCATATGCAGGAACACATTTCCGTGCTCCAATGCCTTCTTCGCAGCGGGGAATCTTTCGTCGATATTCTCAATCAACTGAATCTTCTGACCCAATGAAGCACATATGCCCAGAGGAGTGGGACTGTCCGAAATCGCAGTCATTTCCTCAACGTACGGGGCGAACTGTCTTTCGATTCTTCCGCATCCCCAGGGGTAATCCGTGATTCCGTCGAGATCATTAGCAACAGCCATGACCATCTTTCCCAAATCTCCGGGAACTTCCACAAAGGGTGCCGGAACCGGCGGAGCCGGTAAGTCCGGCACCAAATCCGATTTCATCGTGAGTACGGCACGCCCGTTCAGGAAGAATTTGATCTCGGGATCGTACTGTTCCAGGATGTCCAAATGTTCCTCTACTTTTGGAATCAGTCTGTCGCAGAATTCTTCCGCATGATAAGACCAATTGATCATTCCGTCCTTCAGAACCGCAGGCGATAATCTGTATGCGGTTCTTCCTCTGACATCCAAACCCAATCCCATACCTTCCAAAGCAGCTCTCGCTATCTCGGGAGGATGGCCTGTGAAGAATTCATTCAGAAAAAGATGCGTGTATCCCCTTCCGTCGGTGAATCCTCTGTGAGGTGCCTTCGAATGCATGAACGGCATATCCGCAACATCCAACGGCTTTTTTCCGCCGAATTCGGGTATCGGGTCGTCTTCGGCACCGTCAAGAAGAACAAATAACGTGTTCATCGGGAATCACTCTGTAACTGTTCTCTGAATCTACGGGATGGGATATGATATTAACGCCCGATCCGGAATCATTCCGAAAATCTCAATGCTATCGCAGTCTGTCCTACGGATATTCCTCCGTCTCCGTTGGGGACTTTTCTGTGAATTATGGGCTTCATGCCTCTTGATTCGACGGCATCGATGAACATCTTCGTAATAGGTCCGTTATATGAAACGCCGCCGGAAAGGCCTATGAAATCAACACCTTTCTTCTGTGCGGAATCGCAGGCGTTGTTTACCATTTCATCCATAATCGCTTTGACAACCGAATATGCGGCATCTTCTCTTTTTGCCTCTCCGGGTATGTCGGCGAACAAATGTGCCGTGCGTATAACTCCGGATACGGTTTCGGTGGAAATTCCGTCGATGTATTTTCCTCTCCTGAGTAACGGTTCCATCTTCATCGCAGGTTCTCCGTCGTATGAACGTTTGTCGCATACGCCCAACTGATACGACAGAGCATCGAGTATTCTTCCGAGGGAAGATGTTTTCACGCTGTTGCGTGAGATCTTTCTCATCAGTTCCGCTTCTTTCTCGGAAACTATGCCTGTGTCGATTCCGTTGATTTCGTCAATGGCGAATTTGATTCTTCTGATGTCGTAGAGTGCTCTCTCGGAACCGATCAGCGGAATGTACTCCAGATGAGCGCATCTTTCGTATTTTTGGTAAGTGGAATAAAGAACTTCTCCGCCCCATGCCTGTCCGTCGTCACCGTGCCCGGTTCCGTCTATTGCTATCACGACAGCTTCATCAATATCATGCTCGGCCATCAGAGATGCCGCATGCGCCCAGTGGTGCTGCACTTCTATTGTATCGGCATTGAATTTCTCTGCAAGTGATTTTGCGTATTTCCTGTTCGCATACCCGGGATGTAAATCCATGGCGATAACTTCGGGTTTGCAATTAAGAAGATTGATGAAAGAGTCGGTTGCAACACCTAAGTAATCAATCACACCCAACGATTCCCCGTTTCCGATGTGCTGTGTTGTGTACATCCTTCCGTTTGACGCTACAGTAGCGGTAAGATTCTCCTGCGCTCCGACTCCGACTGCGCAGTGTTTCGATTTCACCGGGATGTATGAAGGAATGTAACCTCTCGATTTTCTGATGATCTGTTCCGTATTTTCATATGCTCTCACAACGGAATCGTCCGCACGGTTGATTATTCTCTGATTGTGAAGAAGATATGCATCTGCACCCAATGACATGATTTCGCCGTCATCCAATATCATCGGTTCTCCGGGAAGGTTGGCGGAAGTCATTATCAGAGCATCATGTTCCAGACAGTCGAAAAGTATGTGCTGCATTCCTGTGTAGGGAAGGAATACCCCCACATTATCCAACCCGGGTGCCAAGCCTCTGCATTTTTCCTCGGATATTTTGTCGGCAAGAACTATGGGCCTGTTCGGTGAAAGCAGAAGTTCTCTTTCTTTTTCTGTCAATGTGACATATTTTTCAGCTGTTTCTATATCTTTGACCATTACGGCGAAAGGTTTCTGCTTCCTGCCGTACCATTCTCTGAGATAGTCTATCTTCTCCGGTACCGCACATATGTGCATACCGCCCCAGCTCTTCGCTATTCCTATCTTTCCGGAATCTACAATCTTCGCAAATTCCGGTATCGGATCTCCGGGAATTTCGTTTCCTTTTGAATCGAATAGACTGTACTTCGGACCGCATTCGGGGCAGCAGACCGTTTGGTGATGAAATCTTCTGTCCTGTATGTCCGTGTATTCGTTTCTGCAATGATCGCACGGAGGAAAATCCTTCATTGCGGTATTTTCCCTGTCATACGGTAACGATGACAGTAATGTAAATCTCGCACCGCAGTTCGTACACGTGGTAAAAGCGTAGCCCTTACGTCTGCCTTCGGTTCTCATTTCTTTCAGACATTTGTCACAGACTGCGGTGTCTGTGGGTATGCTGACACCTCCGCTTTTATGATCGGAGGGAACTATCGAGAAGCCTTCGCAGTCAGGCATTTCCGCTTCTTCAATCACAATATTATCGATTACGGCGAGCGGAGGAAGATTCCTCTTAATGCCGTCTATAAGCGCATCCGCATCGTCGACATCAATCATTACTTTCGAACCGTCGTTCCAGACCCTTCCTTTAAGTCCCAGCGATTCGGCGGTACGCCTGACAGTGGGTCTGAATCCGACCCCTTGAACCGTACCTTCGATGATTATGCGCATGTTTTCCGTATAGAAATTGAATTTATTATCGGTATCTGTGAACCCGTATGTGTGTGACACATACGGGTCGCAGAATCAGAGTTTTGCGAACTCGTCAATCGCACCGCTGCCCTTGGGCTCGTCGATACAGCTGCATGCTCCGAGTTTCTCCAGCTTGGGAAGACCCAGCTCGAGAATTCTGCAGATTTTATCGAGACATTCCGACATAGTCTTAACGACCATTTCCATTGTGACAGTCTCTTCTTTCCATGCATCGTAATCGGTAATGGTTGCCAGAGAACAGTAGCACATTCCCGCTTCCCTCGCAAGCTGACATTCGGGAACTGCGGTCATTCCCACAAGATCTCCTCCGAGCAGTCTGAACATTTTACTCTCGGCTCTTGTGGAGAACCTGGGACCTTCGATGCAGACATATGCTCCGCCCATGTGATAGGAAATACCCATTTCCTCTGCGCATTCTTTGAATACTTTGCACATCTGCGGGCAGAAGGGTTCCGGCATTGCCGTGTGAACGGTAACGTCTGTGAAGAAAGTGTAATCCCTCTTCTTGGTGAAATCGATCATCTGATCGACAATAATCAAATCTCCGGGGGCGTAATCCTCCCTCAGGGAACCTACGGCGCAGGGAGAAACAATCATTTCCACTCCCAGTTTCTTCAGTGCGTAAATGTTTGCTCTGTACGGTACTCCCGACGGGGGATGCTGGTGACTGTTTCCGTGTCTCGGCAGGAATGCGACCTCGACACCGTTGATCTTTCCGATCAAAATCTCATCCGACGGTTTGCCGTAAGGCGTGTCGGGGAATACTTTCTCAATCAGTTCGAATCTCTCCGGGTTGTAGACTCCTGTCCCTCCGATGATTCCAATCCTAGGCATAGGTACTGATAATACGGGCGGTGTATAAAACTGATATTAAGAGAGACTGCCACAGATATGCGGCAGTCTCTCTGTAGAATATCAAATGCGTTTGATTGCTTCGAAAGGAGTTTTCTGAATTGCGAGGTCTGCTTCCTCTTTGGTGAGGCCTGCGCCCAATGCAACAACGTATGCATCTGCTTCGGACATCAGATCTTCGGGTGCGTGTGCGTCGGAATCAATGACCATTTTCGCACCTACCGCTCTTGCGAGAGAAGCAACGTGGCCGTTTGTGATGTTGTGTCCTTTCCTGCCTGTGATTTCAATGAGAACGTCATTGTCTTTGGCAATCTGCATCTCATCCGCAGTGATGAAACCGGGATGTGCCAGCACATCCACATCGGGATTCTTCGCAGCCTGAAGGTTCGTACCGGATGCGACAGGTTCCGCAACTGTTTCACCGTGAACTACAATCCATTCCGCACCGAATTTCTTCGCATCCGCTATGACTTTATCCATCTGCGACGGAGGAACATGCGTAATCTCCACTCCCGGGATCACCGTGATGGAATCGTCAGTAAGCTCCGCAGCCTTCACGACATTCTTCACAACGAATTCCACGTTTGTCATGTCAACGTGATCCGTAATCGCAATGGCATTGACTCCGAGAACCTTTGCTCTTCTGACCAATTCCGCAGGGATAAGTTCCCCGTCGCTGAATATGCTGTGTGTGTGAAGTTCCGCCCTCATTGCGCTCTCTCCGAGAGTTTCCTGAACACTTCCTTCATCGGAAGGTCGGTCTTCTCGACTGCGACCATTGTGTGGTAAATCAAATCGGCCAATTCCCACGCGACTTCGTCTTCCTTGCGGTCTTTGATTGCAAGTACGAATTCTGCGGCTTCCTCGACAATCTTCTTGCACATTTTGGTCTCGTCGTTGAAAAGTTTGACTGTATAGCTTCCTTCCTCGGGGTTGATCTTCCTGTCGTGGATCACTCTCTTCAGATCGGGGAGGATTGCCGAAGTTTCATCAAGATTTCCGTAAACAAGATTGAAGAAACATGAGGGGTTGCCGGTGTGACACGCGACTCCTTCCTGCTCAACCCTTACCAAAAGAGTGTCTGCGTCGCAGTCTGCCTGAATTGAAACGATTTTCTGAACGTGTCCGGATTCTTCGCCTTTCTTCCACAGTTTCTGCCTGCTTCTCGACCAGAAGTGAGTGTATCCTGTCTCTTCCATCAGACGTACCGCTTCCTCATTGGACCATGCCATCATGAGGACTTCTCCTGTTGTGCTGTCCTGTACAATAACAGGAATCAGTCCGTTTGCATCGTATTTGAGGGGAATCATCTTACCACCACTCCTCTGTCTTTGAGATATTGCTTCACATCTCCGACTGTGTATTCCTTGAAGTGGAAGATAGAAGCTGCCAAAGCCGCTGCGGCATTGGTCTGTGTGAACACTTCATAGATGTGTTCGACATTACCGCATCCTCCGGAAGCGATAACCGGAATGCTGACTGCATCGGCGATTGCTGCGGTTGCGGGAATATCGTATCCTGTCTTCACACCGTCTGCATCCATCGATGTGAGAAGAATTTCACCTGCACCGAGATCCTGTGCCTTCTGCGCCCATTCGATCGCATCGAGACCTGTATCTCTCGTACCGCCGTGGGTGACAACGTACCATGAATCTCCTTTCTTTTTCACATCTATCGCAACGACAACACACTGTCTTCCGAAGTTTTCCGCACATTCGGAAATCATTTCGGGACGCATTACGGCTGCGGAGTTTATCGAAACTTTATCCGCACCTGCGTTGAGAGCGTTTCTCATGTCTTCTACGGAAGAAATTCCTCCTCCGACACAGAGAGGAACGGTAAGTTTCTCTGCAGTCTCGGTAACAATGTTCAGCATTGTTTTTCTGCCTTCTACAGATGCCGAAATATCGAGGAATGTAACTTCGTCCGCACCCTGTTCTTCGTACTCTTTCGCAAGATCCGGAGGGTGTCCGACATCTCTGAGATTTTTGAATTTGATTCCTTTGACGACTTTTCCGTCCTTCATGTCGAGACACGGTATGATACGTTTTGCCAACATCATTCCACCTTCACTCTGTCTTTGGTACTGAGTTCGGTGTCGCGTTTTACGATTGCAGCTGCCATTGCCTTTCCCATCGATTTGAAACCGGCTTCGATGATGTGGTGTTCGTCGAAACCTCTGAACTGTATTATGTGGAGCGTTATACCTGCAGACATGGCGAAACTCCTCATGAAGTGCTGATACAGCGGATCGGGAAGATCCGTTTCGCAGTAGGGTCTGTCGACGATATCCAATGAAGTCATTACCATTGCATCGTCCATAACTACTGTTGCGGTTGCCATTCTTTCTATGGGAGAATCATCGAGAGCCTTGGCAAATGCTTTTCCCAACGTGATTCCCACATCCTCTATGAGGTGGTGGTCGTTGTCGCCCGTTGCTCTGAGTGT
Organism: uncultured Methanomassiliicoccales archaeon; assembly: GCA_964504055.1. Classification (GTDB taxonomy): domain Archaea; phylum Thermoplasmatota; class Thermoplasmata; order Methanomassiliicoccales; family Methanomethylophilaceae; genus Methanarcanum. The sequence continues at coordinate 412 of CAZDCU010000024.1, read as the reverse complement.
GATGTCTATGTTTGAGTACCTTGCGAAGGTCTCGACCATGTGCTTAAGGAATTGGATATCACATTCTACGTCGAATTTTCCGCTTCCGTCCAAATTCAATGCAACGGAAATATCCGTCTCACGTGTTTTGCGTTCGATCTTCGCGACTCTGTCTGCCATATTTTCCACGCAGATACGTACGGCTTCGTCTTATATAAACAGTAAATCAAAGAAAGAGAGGTCATCCGTCACGAAAGAGAGTTGGAGGAATAGATGTCGAAGCGCAACGGATGCTAAAAAGTTTGTACAGATGAAAAAAGTTTGTACATTGGTTGGATGTATAATCCACCATAGCCTAGTTAGTATATATTGGTTACTGTCACTCCGAAGGGCCCGATGTGGGTTAACACTGTGAAAATTCACAATAACGGCA
>CAZDCU010000023.1:0-23164 GCA_964504055.1 uncultured Methanomassiliicoccales archaeon | reverse complement strand
GCTTTCTTCGGTACCGAGGTGGATGCGGAATTGAAGGTCATTCCCGGTTACAGTGAGCCTTCTGCCGCCAAGATAACCATCACTAATATCGAAGCAGACAACGTGGTGACATACACTTACACTGCACTCGAATATACTGTCACCTTCATGAATGACGGTGCAGAATTTTACAAGTGCAGCTTAAAATACGGATCTGTTCCGAGTTGTTCGGGAACCCCCGGTAAGAATGCAGATGAAGTAAATCACTACACCTTCAAGGGATGGTCTCTCAACGGAACCGATGTTGTCAATCTCACCGATACTACTGTTATCGGTAATGTTACCTATACAGCTGTCTTCGGCAGTGAGGCACATACATTGACTGCTGTCACATCCAAAGAAGCGACCTGTACCGAGCCCGGAATTACTGACGGAAGTGTCTGTTCTGTCTGCGGAAAGGTTCTGTCCAGTACGTCAACTACGCCTGCACTGGGACACGAAAAGACTCACCATGAAGCAGTCGCAGCCAAATGTACCGAGGACGGAACCGTCGAGTACTGGAGCTGTTCAAGATGCAGTAAGAACTTCTCCGATGAGGACTGTACCAAACTCCTTGACAGTGTGACAGCTCCCAAGACAGGTCACAGCATGACCTACAACAAGGCCAAGGATGCAACCTGTACCGAGGACGGAAACATTGAGCATTATCACTGCTCCAGCTGTAACAAGAACTTCGCCGATAAAGACGGAAATTCCGAGATTAATGGTAACGTCGTCATCGGAAAGATCGGTCACAGCATGATTCACCACAGTGCCGAGTCTGCAACCTGTACTAAGGACGGAAATGTGGAGTACTATCACTGCTCCAACTGTAACAAGAATTTCGGTGACAATACGGGAACGAATGTTATTGACAATGTTGTCAAGACTAAGACCGGCCATACTGAGGAAATTCTCAGCGGAAAAGCTGCAACCTGTACCGAAACAGGACTCACCGAAGGAAAGAAATGTTCCTCATGCGGTGAAATCCTGACTGTTCAGGAAACCATACCTGCAAACGGACACAGTTACGGCACAACGGAATACAAATGGACGGATTTCACCGCCTGTACAGCTACTAAGACATGTACTGTCTGCGGCCACGCAGTGACAGACGAGGGCACCGTTACTTCGGAAGTTACCGCAGCTGCAACCTGTACCATAACCGGTATCAAAACATACACTGCGACTTTCAGTGAAGGAGGTTTCGCTCCCGATACGAGGACCGAAGCCATTGAAAAGATTGCTCATGACTATGCAGATGCAACCTACAGTTGGTCTTCGGATTGTAGTATCTGTACTGCATCCAAGAAGTGTAAGAACTGTGCCGATATTGTGACGGAAACCGTCAACTCTGTTTCCAAAGTCACAAAGACAGCTACCTGTACCGAAGAAGGTGTCACAACTTACGCCGCAACCTTCACCGAAGAAGGCTTCTCCGAACAGAACAAAACCTCGCCTATCGCTAAGGTCGATCACAAACTCGAGAAAGTTTCCGCCAAAGAAGCAACATGTACCGAATCCGGTAACAATGAGTATTACTCCTGTTCCGTCTGTAACAAGGTCTTCAAGACCGATAAGACCACAGAGTCTACTCTCAAAGCGGAAACACTTGGTGCATTGGGTCACATCATTGTTGCCGACGCTGCGGTTCCCGCAACGGTATCCGACACAGGAAAGACCGCGGGAAGCCACTGTTCCGTCTGTAACGATGTGATTATCGCACAGAAGGTGATTCCGAAGCTTGAAGAAGGAACGAAGAAGACCGTGCTTGAGACTGCAAACAACGTTGTTGAAGTCAGCAAGAAGGATATCGAGAATCTCGGAGACCTCGATCTTGAAATCAAGAACGATAAAGTATCCGTCGAACTTCCCGCATCCGTCGTAAAGAACGCTGTCGGAAGTGTCACCGACGAAGGAGCATTCAACATATCTCTCGAAACGGTGGCATCGTCCGATATTAAGAACGACGCTGTTAAGGAAGCAGTCAAAGAATCGGATATGGTCATCTCCGTCGGACTCACCGTCGGAAACACCAAAGTTTCCAACTTCAGCGACAGCGTGACATTCTCCGTGAACTACACTGTGCCCGAAGGAAAGAAAGCATCCAACCTCTATGTCGGATACGTTCACGAGGACGGAACTGTTGATAAAATTAACTGCAGTTTCGAAAACGGCGTTCTTACTTTCACGACGAACCATTTCTCGTACTACGCCGTGATGTATGCCGCAGATGCTCCCGCCGGAGGTTCGGATAACGGTTCCGGCAACTCGATGATAATCATTATCGCTGTTGTTGCGGTGATTGCCGTTATTGGTGTTGGGGCATTCGTGTTCTTCAAGATGCGTGCGAAGACAAACTGATTTTAAACTGCGGGGAAACCCGCATTCTTTCCGCCCCTTGACCGGGGCGGATATTTTTCTTCAGTCACAACCGATATCTGTTCTGCCGGAAAAGATGATTGTAGTAAGTCTGTAAGATGCTGACACATCGTTTTTTCGGAATATCTGGCGAAGTCTTTATTTACGGTCACTTCGATAGAGCCGTCGGATGGGATTGATATGGGTTCTAGAAACCTAAGCAGCAGCGTCAGCTTTGCAAAGGACGTTATAAAAAACGTAGTAAGCAGGCTTGACAGATTTACGGACTCGGCGTTGGATACGCTTGAAAAGTCCACAGGGATGAAATTCAGGAAAGACAAAGGTATTCACCTCGCAGGCGGACCTGATTTCTGTATGGAAATCAGGAGATACAACCAGCCTGCAAAATCAGTGAATGCAGAGCCGGAGACACCGGTTGTTCCGGAGACTGAAGTATCTTATGATTACATCATCACAGCCGATGATATCTGTGAAGAGGTACAGCCTGTCTCGGAAGAGATTGCAGAGGTTCCTGTCACTGAGACACCGTGCAGCATAATCGAAGAGGACACATCGGAAGTTGTCTGTGTCGCAGACGGCGGAGTTTCGTCCTACGGTGCGGAAGCGGAAGAAACAGTAGTCGGTGACAATAACGGCATGATTTCCGTGCCGATGCAGTTTGAGGAAGCCAAGACATCGAGTATGGTCGAAGAACCTCCTGTATACAGATTCGATTTCGAAGAGCCTGTTATCGAAGCGGAACCGATAGATGACGGCGTAGATTTCGAAGATCTTTACGAAACAATCGTTGCGGAATCTATCATCAATGACATTATGCCGGCACTCGTACCCGAAGTTTACGGAGAACCCGTGGATGACGGTGTAGATTACGAAGATCTTTACAAGTCGATTGTTGCGGCATCCGTTTTCAACGATGTCATGCCCGCACTTGTGCCCGAAGTCTTCGAGGAACCGTACATTCCCGAGTATGTAATCTCGGAATTCGAAGAACCCGTTACCGAAGAAACTGTCATCGATGTACCTGCAAGATATGTTCCCGAATATGTCATCACAGAATTCGGAGAGTCTGCTGTTCAGGAAACAACACTTGAAGTGCCTGTGAAATTCATTCCCGAATACGTCATTACGGAAATTGCGGAACCCGTTTCAGAGGAAATATCAATCGATGTTCCCGAGAAGATTCAGGAAACTGCAGTGTCTCCGTTCGCAGATCATGTGACGAGCACAACATCGTTCAGGTTCTCTTTCGCATCAACATCATCCGTGCCCGGAAAGACAGGTTTCACCTTCAGAATGGGCAGGAAGAAGAGTATCGAGGAGTTCATTAACGGTCCGGAACAGCGTGTCGGTAAGAGCAGCAATTCTGAATCCGCCGTATTGGCAGACTCATGCGATAACAGCGGAATGACGCTCAACTGATACAGAATACACAAACCATCCGTTTTCGGCGGATATCGGACATCTGTACCGATATCCGCACTTTTATTCACATATCGATTCGATTCCCTGTCTATTTATAGGGTGAAAATATACGTGGGCAACATGGAACTAGCGAATATCCTGTTGATGCTCACAGTCGTCTTCGTCCTTGCGAAATTAGCATCTCTTCTCTTCAACAGATTCGGTGTACCCGGGCTTGTCGGAGAGATTCTGATCGGTATCATTCTGACAATCTGTATCGGAGATCAGTCGATTGCACAGTCCTTGGGACTGTATGAAATGGTCGGCGGAGAGCGTGTGCACGGCGAAACGTACGAAGCTCTCGAAGTATTCGCTGAAATAGGTGTAATGTTCCTTCTGTTCTCGGTAGGTCTCGAGACACGTGTAAAGGATTTGATGGCTGTCGGAAAAACAGCGTTCCTTGTTGCATTGCTCGGAGTCATCGTACCGTTTATTTTCGGTTTCATTTACGTTGACTTCGTGTACATGAGCGGAAACACTCAGTATGCATTGTTCCTCGGAGCGGCAATGGTCGCGACGAGTGTCGGAATCACAGCACGTGTAATCAAAGACAAGAATCTGATTGAGGCCAAAGAATCGAGGATTATCATCGGCGCCGCGGTTATCGACGATGTGTTGGGAATGATCGTTCTTGCAATCGTTTCCGGAATGGCAGGTTCCTCCGGAGATGTCGACATAGGACACGTTATTCTGATTACAGTCGAAGCATTCGTCTTTGTCATCGCGGTTATGGTATTCGCAGGAAAGTTCGTGCCGATGATTTACGATGCGGTACAGGCAAGGAGAGCGGCCAAAGCAATGGAGGATGAGAACTACGAACCTCTCAGGCTGAACATGTTGGCTGTTTCCATTGCGGTATGTCTCGGATTCGCATGGCTCGCGGAGTTCATCGGTCTTGCGGCGATTATCGGTTCATTCCTCGCGGGAATGATATTCGCAGATTATGCCAAAGAATGGAAACTCGATGAGAAGGTCGAAGGCATCACGACATTCCTCGTATCGTTCTTCTTCGTATATGTCGGACTCATGGTCGACATCAGTGCGGTGACAAGCGAGGTCATCGTCTCATTCGTTGTTGTTCTTATCCTTGCTATCATCGGAAAGTACATCGGATGCGGTCTCGGAGCGAAGCTCGGAGACAAAACTACGGATATGCAGTCCTTCAACATTATCGGAGTCGGTATGATTCCGAGAGGAGAGGTAGGTATTATCGTGGCAACAATCGGATTGGGAATCTTCGGTAACGAATTCCTTCCGCTGTACACTATTGTGGTGCTGATGTCCGTCGCAACGACAATCATCGCACCTCCGATGCTGTCCGCAGTCTTCGGTAAGAAGTACAAGAACGGAGTCATCCCGCCTAAGGATGAGATCTGAAATCTCTTTAACGCGGGGGCGTAAGCCCCCGCATTACAGAATCTGTTTACAATAAAAGAGAAACAGAAAGATTCTCTTATTTTTCATAAAAATTCGGCAGACAAAGCATCCGCTGAAACATTGAATGACTTAAGAACCAAAACGGTCTCAGTTCATCGGCACGAGTACGTTGAGAAGAATAACGATTACTGCGAATCCAATCGCAATTCCGACGACGAGCTTAGGGTTGAGCTTCAGAGATTTGTCGTTCTCGGTATCGAAGTACCTGACGAGACCTGCCTGCGACTGGAAACCCCCATCGTTTTTCTTGGCCATGACCGAGAGTATCTGTAGTCCGTATATAAGGTTATGGAACAGACGTCCCATTCACCTACGCCTTCTTTTATACTAGATTACCAATCGGCAGACGGTAATCATGCACTGGGCAGACGTAATCGCTAAAGAAGTGAGCGAGAAGAACGACCATCCGATCATTGCCACCGGTATCAGTCCTACGGGAATACTGCACGTAGGCAGCCTGAGAGAGGCAATTACGGGCGAATCAGTCCGCAGCGCCCTTAAAGAGCTGGGTTCCGACGTCAAACTCATCTATCTCATCGATTCATTCGATCCTCTCAGGAAGAGATACGAATTCCTTCCCGAAGAGTTCGAGAAGTATGTCGGTATGCCGATATGCAACATCCCCTGCCCCTGCGGTAAGCATGACAATTACGCACACCACTTCATACAGCCCTTCCTCGACGTTGTGGATTCACTGGGTGTGAACTGCGAAATCGTATGGACACACGAACTTTACAAACAGGGAAAATTCGCGGAAACCATCGATCTTTCCATAAAGAATGTCGACAAAGTCGAAGCAATCCTCAGAGAAGTATCCGGAAGGGACAAGAAGTTCACGCCGTACAACCCTCTCTGTGAGAAATGCGGCTGTTTCACCGAACCTATTCTGGATACATACGAGTTCCCTTACGTTGAGTATCAGTGCAAATGCGGTCACCACGGCAAAGCGGATGTCCGCAAGATGGAAGGAAAACTCCCCTGGAGGCTTGAGTGGCCCGCAAAGTGGAAGATATTCGGTACCGCTGTAGAGCCCTTCGGAAAGGACCACGCAGCGGCCGGAGGTTCCTATGATACAGGTAAAGTCATCGTCAAAGAGATATTCGGCGGAGAGGCACCTTATCCCATTCCCTACGAATTCGTTCAGCTGAAGATGAACGGACAGGTTGTGCAGATGCACAAGTCCACGGGATCCGCCGTCACAGGTTTGGACGCAATCGGAATGACTCCTCCGGAAGTACTCAACTATCTCTTCCTGCGTGTGAACCCCAGCAAAGCAATCGATTTCGATTACGGAATGGGAATCCTCGATATGGAGGACGAATACGACAGGATGGAGAATCTGTTCTACAACGGAGGTTCCACCGAAGTCGAAGAGAACTCCGTACGTGCATATGAGATTGCACAGCACAACAACGTCCCGAAGAAGATGCCTCTGCAGATTTCATGCAGACATCTCGTGAACATCGTTCAGATGGCGGATGATTTCGACGGTGTGTTGGATATTCTCAAGCGTAAGGAGGATCTCTCAGGCGCCAACGATATCGACCTCGCAAGGCTGAAACGCAGAGTTGAATGCGTGAGGTATTGGCTCAACGGATTCGCACCCGATATGGTGAAGTTCTCGCTCTGTGCGAAGATGCCCGAAGTCGAAGTATCTGATGCGGAGAAAGCGTTCTTCAAAGCATGTGCGGAGAAATTCGAGACTATCGAATGGAATGCGGAAGCTATCAACGCAGCGATTGTCGAGTGCGCAGCGCCGATCGGTAACAAAGCAGCCTTCAAAGCGATGTACAAGGTTCTTATCAACATGACAAAAGGTCCGAGGCTCGGTCCTTTCCTCGAGTCGATGGATCCTCAGTTTGTCATCGGAAGAATGAAGGAAGCTTCGCAGTGATTTTCCGAAGGGGTTTGAAACCCCTTCGGAACAAACTCATTTATAATTCATATTCTCTGTTATACAATAATTCATCAATTTCTATGCGGATGCTATGTCTGACGGTTTGCAAAATGATGTGTTACAGAACATCACTTTAAAAGGTAAATCAGAATCTGATGTGTTATAACACATCACTTTAAGAAACAATTTAGAAAATGATGTGTTACAGAACATCAGTTCAAAAAAAAGAAATGATGCGGAATAGCACATCGAATTGAAAGGTCGGATGTGTCGGGAATACACCCGACACACCGTATTCACTGCAGAATTCCCATATCGGTAAGTTTCTCCGGCAGATATTTATCGGTCACATAATCGAGACCGTATTTTGCCAGAGCCTGCTGCTCAGCCTTTTTCTTCATTTCAAGCATGGCCTGAATCTCACTTACCCAGAATTCATCCTTGAATCTCGGATCCGAAAGTTCCGCATTCAGTGCGCCGATATCTTTGTCCGAGAGCTTATCGGTCGGAAGGTCGTAGTTCAGAATATCCGATGCGGTAATTCCGATGAACTGCGCCGTAGGCGTAGCGAGATAATCTGAGATGTGTGCAGTCTTAATCGCACCGTATGCAACCGATGCAAAGATACGGAACGACCACGGATCGCCGTCGGTGAACACAGTAACGGGTATGCGGTACTCTTCGTTCAATCTCTTGATCAGGCGTCTTGTCGACCTTGTAGGCTGACCGCTGAGGTGAATCAATGCGCAGTTGTATCTTTCGGGGAAACCGTTTTCGATCAACCTCGCAAACATTCCTCCTGTCTCGATAGCCATAACGAAATCTACGCTCGGATCAACAATTTCAAACGTTTCTTTCTCAACCGAATACGGAATTCCGAATCCTGTTTCCGCGACATCGTCCATACAGTTGAACTTGCGCATTCCTTTCTTCGTCATCGTTCTGAAATCGATGTTACCGTAAACGTGCGAACTTCCTTCTTCGGGCCTGAGCTTGAAGTCTTCTCTCATACAGCTCGACACAGTCTCCAGATCCTCCGCAAGAAGGTTGCTTTCATCCTGTGTGTGGAATTTGGCGTGTCCCCATCCTTCCGAAATGTAGTACATTTCCCTTAAGGTGGATGACTTACCGTTTCTGATCATATCTTCAATGAAATCCACGGTGTAGACGGTCCTGAGCATCATCGTCGCACCCTGAACCGTTTTCGCGGTACGGGTAGTCTTGAGATTTCCGTATTTCCATACGTCGTATCTCGGATCGAACTCGATGTTCTTCTTCGACCTCAGAGGAAGTGTCATTGCGGGAATTTCTCCCTGATCCATCTGATTGTACAGTGAATCGATGATCTCGGTGAGATTGTTCACCGCTGCCTGCTGTCTCTCATTCATCTCCAAGATCCTCGACCTCCTCTACTTCTTCTGCATCTGTATCGTCTTCAACGTAATCCGAATCCAATTCGGTGATTTCCATTCCTTTGATTCCCCAGTCTCCGGGCAGCATCTCGGCACCCATTACCATGACGGGGTTGATTCCCGAGATGTAAATATCATCGGGTGAGAACACATCTCCCATCTCGCCCGTAAGCTCGAAGGTAATTTCCACGTGCTTTGCGGGAGGTATCGGACCGACGGTCCATGTGACCTTACCGTCGTCGTTCATTTCCTTGAAGTATTCTCCTCCGAAAAGTGTGAGATTCACGGCATCTTTGGGGAGTTGGGCATGTAAACTCATCTTCCTCTCGGACTGTGTGTAATTGTATACTGTGTATGTGATTGTGCGGAGTTTCTTTTTCTTGTCTTTGACAACGGTAGGCTCAATCCACACGACGTTCATAATCTTGGATATGGTCATATCGAGATTGGGAACAGGCTTCTTCAGGAATGCTGCGGATTTTTCCGCAAATTCCGGAAGGATTTCCTGAACAATCTCGAATTTTGCGTGAGTCTTCTTTCTTCTTTCCTCTTTGTTGAGGTGACTCTTAAGACTCCTCGCACAGAGTTTGAGTGCGAGTTCGATTTCACTCTGAATTTCAGGTAAATCCGCTACGGCTTCCTTACCTTCGGATGTGAACGGAACTTTTGTCGAAGCGATATGAACGAGAATAATCGCAGGTCCGAAGGGAATTCCTTTTCCTCCCCTCTGCTCCAATCCGTATCTTCTCCAGTCGATGTTTGAAACACCTTTCGTAATAGCACACGCACCGGGCTGGAAGAGCAGCGGTACACGGTTCGCAAATCTGAGAATACTTACGGGTCCGTCTGCGGGAATATCTCCTCCGTAAACGATTCCCGCTTCCACGATGAACGGGTTTCCGTTCACGGATTTGGGCGCTCTTGTTACGGGCGGGGCGTAATAATCGGGACGCATTCCCTCGAGGACGTGCATTAAACCTTTCTTAATCAGAGTGTCTCCGATCGGAGAAAGACAGTCCGTCGGAGGAGCCATAATCTTCACGGTGTCGATTGCCTTAATCATTGCTTTGCAGTGATCGTGAGTGAGTGACGAAGGCTTTGCCTCGGGTTTGATACCCGATTTTTCCAGAATCTCATCTGCAATTCTCGGTGTAACCCTTGAGAAATCGTTCGTAAGGAATGCTCTGACAGTCTTCTGTTCCGACATCTGAGCGTATTTCAGAAGACTTCCTATTTCCAATCCCGTCGGATGCGGTTTGATTTCTTTCGACTTCTCGGGCATGACATCCGTTGCCCTTTCGAAAATGAATGTCTTGCCTTCGGGGTCGATGAATGTAATCTTCGAATGGGGATTCACGATGGCCGTGTTTTTGAGGTATTCGAAGATGGACTGTTTTCCTGTGATGTATCTTCCTTTGATGGTGTACTCGATACTCGTACCGTGTTCTTTGCCTTCCCATGTGAAAGGTTTGTCGTTGGTAATAATCGGTCTGTTGACCTTTGTATCGATGACGATGTCCATTCCCCATGCGACTTCGTCCGCACCTTCTATTTTGGACTGAATGTGTGCAGGCTTACCTGTTGTGATGTAACCGTACATGACGGTGGCCGAAATACCGATACCCTGCTGTCCTCTGGACTGTCTCAGTGCGTGGAATCTCGATCCGTACAGGAGACGTCCGAACACATTTCCCATCATCTTGTGAACGATACCGGGTCCGTTATCTTCCACGGTAACGGTGTAATCGTCATCGGGGTGACGGGTCATCTTAACAAAAATGTCCGGAAGTATTCCCGCTTCCTCACATGCATCGAGGGAGTTATCCACAGCCTCTTTGATACCCATCAGTAACGATTTCGAACGTGAATCGAAACCGAGAATGTGTTTGTTCTTCTCGAAGAACTCCGTTACGGAGATCTCCTGTTGTTTCTTGGCCATCTTTTCAGCCGTCGACGTTTTCTTAACAGTCGTCGCCGGCCCCTTCTTGATATCTTCGTCAGGGCACATCCGTTCTGAGCGATGTTCTTCCTTATATTATAAATGTTTTAAAAGAGAAAAAGACAGGAAAGGGGGAGTGTTTCACTCCTCTTTCCTGCTGTCGACGATGACTGTTTCTTCGTCTTCATCGAATGTCGCACCGCACTTGGGGCAGACAGTCGAATCCGAAGGTACTTCCGCACCGCATTCGGAACACTGGAAGTAATCGACTTTTTTGTGTTTGAGTTCCTCGGGAACTTCGATATACGCACCGCATTTCCTGCATGAAGTCTCTCCGGGAAGAATGATTGTACCGCACTGTTTGCAGCGTCCGTATCCCTTGGGGTAAAGACGTCCTTCGGCTTCCATTTTCTTTCTTGTTTCTTCGAGGTTCTTCGACGCACGGCGCATGAAGAATGAAATGATGAGATAAAGGAAAATCGAGAGCGATACGAAGTATGCGTTACCGACGAGTGCACTCTTCTTGATAACGGAATCTCCTCCGACATTGAACGCACCGTCTTTGGTTTCGGCGGTTTTTTCATCCGTGCCTTCGTGTGTTACAATCTTGAATTTGTAGATGAACACACTGTCCGCGGACAGATCGTTGATTGTCGCCGTATACTTGCCTTCTCCGTCCGGTATCATCTTCACATATTCTGCGTTCGAGCACGTGTAGAATTTGTAGAAGGTTAATGCAAGAGGCATGTATTTTACATCGATCTCATCGGGGGTTGCGCTTCCGCTGTAGACAATTTCTACCTTAACTCCGCCGCTGACGTATTTCATATCGGACACAGTGATATCTTTGTCCTCGTAAGAGTGCCAATCACTGTTGTTCTCTATGTTGGGGATTGATACTGCGAATATTCCCGTGCCGGTTACGATTATGAATACACACAATGCAACAACAATCATCTTCGGGTTGCTGTCGCATCCGAATCTTTTCACAATAATGTGAATAAGTGCACCTATCAGCAGGAAACCCAAACCGCATGCGATTCTTTCCACATCAAGATAGTACAATGCGATTACACACAGTGACGCCAAAATAATTCCGACAGCAAAGCCGATCGGCGACTTAGCGAATTTCCTGAAACCGGTCAACGGTTCTTCATCAGCCATCGGACGGCACAATACATGTACGGTATATAAGAAGTCTGGATGGATTGTCTGTGGTATTTTACGGAATATCCGGTATGTTCCAGACACAGAATATCGGGTTGTTTGTGACGGCATGATTTTTACGATGAATGATGCAATCAATACTGCATAATCCGCTCATATGAACAAAAACCGATTGTTTTCCTGCGGTTTGATTCTGCATTGCCCTTAAATAGTGCGCATATATCCACGATATCAGAGGAGGGAGCCGTACGGCAATTGAGGATCAGATAAGAGAGCTCGAGGAAGAGATCTCCAAGACCAAGTACAACAAGGCTACCGAAGGTCATATCGGTAAACTCAAAGCGAAGATTGCCCGCCTTCAGCAGGAGGATGAAAAAAGAAAATCCTCCAAAGGGAACACCAAAGGATTCTACGTCAAAAAGGCGGGTAATGCAACCGTCGCTTTGGTCGGATTCCCGAGTGTCGGTAAATCCACACTTCTCAATCAGCTCACAGGAGCGAAATCGGAGGTAGGAGCATATCACTTCACCACATTGGATGTCGTTCCCGGTGTGATGCTTTACAACCACGCAAAGATTCAGATTCTCGATATGCCCGGACTCATCAAGGATGCGTCGAGAGGTAAAGGAAGAGGACGTGAAGTAATCGCAGCCGCAAGATCCGCGGATGTTATTCTTCTTGTCGTGGATGTTTTCAATCCCGATATTTCGGTTCTTTTCAACGAACTGTACAATGCGGCAATCCGTCTCAATCAGAAGAGGCCCGATGTAACAATCACGGGCGGAGACCAGGGCGGTATTGTTGTCAAACCTACGGTAAAACTCACCAAAATCACCAAAGAGACAATCAAGGACATGACCGCAGCGTACGGTCACGTCAACGCTACCGTTGTCGTACGTGAAGATATCAACGTGGAACAGATGCTTGATGTTCTTGCGGGAAACCGTGTTTACATCAAAGCAATCATGGCAATCAACAAGGTGGATATCGTTCAGCACGATGAGTTGGACAGAGCTCTCGAGCGTAACAGCATCTACAAATGCTTCCCCGTATCCGCAGCGACAGGTCTCGGAATGGAGGAACTCAAACAGGGACTGTACGATACAATCGATATGATTCGTATCTATCTCAAACCTCAGGGTCAGGAAGCCGATATGGATGTTCCGTTGATCGTCAAACGCGGTAACACTGTCGGAGATGTGTGTGAATTGATTCACAGGCAGTTCCGTTCCAACTTCAGATACGCAATGGTCTGGGGTAAGAGTGCCAAGTTCCCGGGACAGACCGTAGGTTTGGACCACGTCGTTATGGACGAAGACGTTGTCTGTATCATTGTCAAGAAGAATTTCTGATGACATTCTGTGCATAACCCTTATTATATGGACAGACGTTAGGCCGAATTATGATCCAACGCCCGCGCGGAACAAGGGATTTTCTCCCTGATGAGATGGAGAAGAGGAGATATTACGAAGGACGCCTGAGAGATGTCGCCAAGACATACGGTTTCAGGGAGGTTGCAACACCTATCTTCGAGGAATCGGAACTCTTCATACTCAGGTCGGGACCCAATGTGCTGGGCGAACTCTATGCGTTCAAAGACAAAGGAGACAGGGAAATCGCACTCCGTCCCGAGATGACCGCACCGGTCGTCCGTATGTTCGTGAACGAAATGAGCAACGATCCCAAGCCGATTAAGATGTTCTACTTCGGTCAGTGCTTCAGGTACGAAAGACCGCAGAGCGGACGTTACAGAGAATTCTTCCAATTCGGCGCGGAATTAATCGGAAATCCGAATGTGGAATCCGATGCCGAAGTAATCTCAATGGCAGGTGCCATGATAAGATCCCTCGGACTCAAAGAATACAGGATAAGAATCGGACACATCGGTGTGCTGAGACAGACAGTGGCGGATATCGGAGTTCCGAAGGAGAGAACAGCCGAAGTTCTTCAGAAACTTGATAAAAAGAATTACGAAGAAGCGACACCTCTGCTGAAGTCCATGGGCGTTACACAGGAAGCAATCGATAAGCTCTACGATCTTACCGAAACCGTAGGCGGACCCGAAGTATTATCGAAAGTGCCGGGAGAGGCAGGAGACTATCTCAGGAAACTTGTGGAACTGCTCCGTGTTATGGGCGTAGAAGACGTCGAAATCGATCTCGGTGTCGTGAGAGGTCTCGATTACTACACGGGAATGGTCTTCGAAGCCGAAGCACCCGCATTGGGAGCGGAAAAACAGATCTGTGGGGGAGGTTCGTACACATTGTCGGAACTCTTCGGCGGTGAGAAAGTCTTCTCAACGGGATTCGCCGTAGGATTCGACAGGATTCTGCTTGCGGCGGAGAAAGAAGGTCAGAGTTATCAGAGAGAAGGAATCGACGCATACGTCGTTCCCGCTTCCGATGACGTAAGACTTGAGGCTGCAAAGATTGTCACTATGCTCCGTAACGAAGGTCTGAAGTCCGATATCGATATCATGGGACGTAAGATGGGTAAAGCGATGAAGTACGCATCAATCGCATGTGCCAGAAATGTCATCATCGTAGGTTCGAAAGAACTCGAAACATGCTCTGTTACCGTAAGGGATATGGTATCCGGAGAACAGAGAATCGTAAAGATCGAAGATCTTGTCAACGATCTCAAAGCGGAAAACTGATTCAGTTTTTATCCATGGTCTGGTTGAGCAGGAAATCCGCCCTCGAGACCATGGGATTGCTTCTTCTTACGTGAGTGAACTTAACATTCGGAATCATAGAAGACAGTGCTTTCGCATCGTCGTGAAGTTCTTTCATATCCGGAGATTTCACTTTGTATTCTCCGTTCATTTGTTTGATAACCAATTCCGAATCCATGACGAATTCGACGGTATCTTCTTTCAGTCTGAGAGCTTTGGTAATTGCGCAGATCAATCCTCTGTATTCTGCGTAATTGTTTGTGTGAATTCCCAGAAATTCAGTGTATTCGTCGATAATCTGTCCGTCTCTTGTCACAACAACGGCAAAAGCGGATTTACCGGGATTCCCGCGGGAACCTCCGTCGGAATAGATTGTAAGTGTCATTGATAGATCAATTCCTGTTTCACGGAGTTGTCATCGTTCACTAAAATTACCTTTGCATGAACGGGTTCGTCTGTAAGTTCGAATCCCATTATGATTATTTTATCGCCGAGTTCGCAGAGATGTGCGGCGGCACCGTTGAGTGCGATGATTCCCGAACCTCTTTTTCCCGGAAGGGTGTACGTTTCGAAGCGGTTGCCGTTGTTTACGTCGGCAATCAGTACTTTCTCGCCTACCCAAAGTCCGGATTTTTCGAGAAGTTCCTCGTCAATCGTAATACTGCCTTCGTAATCCAGCCTTCTTTCCGTAACGGTTGCCCTGTGGATTTTGCTGCGAAGCATCGAACGCATAAACGACTCTATCTTACGCTCACTTAAATAAACTGTCATGCCCCGGTTTCCTGTCAGTAACACTGAAACGGCATAAATGCATATTGAGTAACACGAATTTCAGAAAAGTTATTAACTACACTTCGGGTTTGAGGTAACATGGACTTTCACGGAAAGAAAAGAATGCTCACTGTAATGTTCGCAGTCGGGCTTTTCATGATTTCAATTATCGCAGTCATCCCTTCGGGAGTCGATGCTGCGGATTCGGAATTCAGTATTACGGACGGAAAAGGCAATACCGTCAAATTCACCGGACCTGTCGATCACATAATCACCATCGGAAAAGGTGTTACACTCAACGCAATTCAGTTGGGATACGTTGATAAAATCGTAGTCGCAGACAAGTATTCCGCTACAGACTCATCGGAACTTTTCGACGGTCTGAGAGCAAACATCGAAAAGAAAGTGACAACGGCAGGCGGAACAATCTATTCTTCAGGTCTTGACACTCTGAAATCGGAAATCATCGATGCAGTCGATAAAGGAAAATTCAACAAGACGAATGATGTGATTATTCTTACAGGCGGTGATACATACATCGAAAAGAACGGTCTGAGATCATACCTGATGAACAATCTCGGCCTCAGAGTTCTTGCATGGAACGATGTCAAAGATTATGACGGAATGGTCGATCTCGCAGAGAAGATGTCAATGGTTCTCAGCGGTGAGAAACTCCCTATTGTGAAAGAAATGTCTTCCGTCAAAGATACAGTGACAAAGAAACTCGCAGACAACGGCATAACCGACGATAAAAAAGTCAAGGCTTTCTATGTCACATACAGCGCTGACACATTCAAAGTAGGAAATGCAGGTTCGGTTACCACCGCAATGATTCAGGCTGCCGGAGGTAACGCGGTCACTATAGACACCACCAAATCGGGTACAACATATGCCGCAAACATCACCGAATTGATTGAAAAGTACGGAAAAGACACAATAATCTTCGCAGACAACACAGTTGCCAGCAGTGAGAAGTACATGTCCGACCTCAGAACACAGGCCGGCGACGGTATCGAAATCATCAAACTCAATGCAATCTGGAACAACTATGCGATTGAGAGTATGGAAGGCGTCAAGATGATGGCTTCCACCATGTATCCCGAAATCTTCACAAGCTGGGACAGCGGAGAGAGTGTAAACTCAGGTGACGGTAACAACATGGCACTGTACATCGCGGTTGCAGTCATCGCATGTATCGCAATTGCTATTGTAGCCGTATTCATGATGAAACGCAAGTGAAACCTTAAAGACGGATGTCGGGGATGCGGATAGAGTGTCCAAACCAAAGAAGATACTGATTGTCATCGCGCTGCTCGTAATCGCAGCTCTTGTCTGTATCTATTTGGACCTTTCATGGATATCTGCGGGCAATACCTACTCCTTCGAGGAAGTGTGGGATACACTTACCGGCGGAGGTACGTGGGGATCGCAGATTATCATCCTCGATATCAACCTGCCCCGTGTCGTCATCGGGGCCGTCGTCGGTGCCGGTCTTGCCATATCCGGTGCCGCGATGCAGGCGGTGTTCAGGAATCCCCTGGCATCGCCGTACATTCTCGGATTGTCGTCGGGTGCATCTTTGGGTGCGGCCGCATCGATGATCTTCACGGTCGCATTCATTCCGTCGATGATCGTGACGCCTGTTCTCGCATTTGCGACATGTTTCGCCACAATGATTGTGGTGTATTCCATGGCCCGCGTAGGCGGAGCGGTGAGGACGGAAACGCTGATCCTCTCGGGTGTGGCGGTATCTTCGCTTTTATCCGCATTGGTTTCCTTCATGACGTTCATAGCCGGAGACAAGCTCGAAGGTATTGTATTCTGGTCTATGGGCGGACTCGGCAGGGCGAGTTGGGAAGAAATCGCATTCGCTACGCCTGTCATCGCAGTCTGCTCCGTACTGCTGATGATGCAGGCGAAATCGCTGAATGCACTGATGCTCGGCGATGTCCATGCGATGGACTTGGGAGTCAATGTGAAGAGCTGCAGATTGTTGGTTCTGATACTT
This sequence comes from uncultured Methanomassiliicoccales archaeon, assembly GCA_964504055.1. Classification (GTDB taxonomy): domain Archaea; phylum Thermoplasmatota; class Thermoplasmata; order Methanomassiliicoccales; family Methanomethylophilaceae; genus Methanarcanum. Next base: position 5,998 of record CAZDCU010000023.1, on the reverse strand, counting down.
ACGACAATGATTGTCGCTTCCGCAGTATCTTTCACAGGAGTCATCGGATTCATCGGATTGGTTATACCCCACATCCTCAGGATCACGTTAGGTCCCGACAACAGAGTGATAATGCCAATCAGTCTGATTGCCGGCTCATCATTCATTCTGATTTGCGATTACATAAGTCACATCATTGCGCCTCAGTACGGTACGCTCCCGATAGGAGTCATGACCGCATTGATCGGCGCTCCCGTATTCATCTACCTCCTGATCCGCAGGAAGAGGGAGGTGGGCTGGAATTGACGTTGGAAATCGACAATATCACGTACAGGTACGTGAAAAGCGTCGTCTTGGACGGAATTTCGTTTTCCGTAGCAAAAGGAGAGATCCTGGGAATTTTAGGACCGAACGGATGCGGAAAGACAACGTTACTGAAGAATCTCAACAAGAATCTCAGTCCGGAAGGAGGCTGCGTTATGCTTGACGGCAGCGACCTCGAGGAAATGAGGAAGAAAGACATCGCCAAGAAGATTGCCGTCGTTCCCCAGACAAACGAAATCAGTTTCTCATTCACCGTAAGAGACATCATTTCCATGGGAAGAATGCCTTTCCAGGGAATGTTATCCGCAGAATCCGAAGAAGACAAAGCAATTATCGACGATGCCATCAAACAGACGGGATTGGAGAAGCTTGCGGACCGTCATATCAACACCATGAGCGGAGGCGAACGTCAGCGTGTAATCATTGCAAGAGCAATCGCGCAGACTCCCGAGATCATCCTGATGGATGAGCCTACGTTGCATCTTGACATCAGTATGCAGTTCGATGCGCTGAATCTTGTACACAGACTCGCTAAAAACAACGGAATGACTGTTGTAATCGTTTCTCACGATCTTCCTATGGTTGCAAGGTATTGCGACAGGATACTGATGATCCACGATCACAAAATACACGCAATCGGCACTCCCGAAGAAGTTCTCACTCCGGAGAATATGCGTATTGTCTTCAATGTGGATGCGGAACTTGCATTTGACGAAAAGACAGGCAGAAATACCGTCATTCTCCACGATTCTTACGGTACGAACGACAGTAAGTGATTTTCGAACACTTACTGCAGACATTCTGTTCTCAATCATTTTCGTAAAAAAAGCGCAGAGAATGCTCTGTTCCGAAAACTTTGATAAAAGATGAGCGCCCCGGACGGAATTCGAATCCGTGTCGGAGCCTCGACAGGGCTCCATGATAGGCCACTACACTACCGGGGCGTATGTGGTGAGGATGAGTATATGGATTCTGTATTTAATCCTATCGTGAATGCCGAATATCTCCGTAGCTTTGCCAAAGCCAGATGTATTATAGTATGCAGAGAATCCGAGAATCATGGCAGAGGATATAGTCGCAGACTATATGGTCAGGGATGTTGAGACCGTAGGTCCGGAGATGACAGTCAAAGAAGTCATCGACAAGATCTGCAATTCCAATTTCCACGGTTTCCCGATTACGGAGCACGGATACCTTCTCGGTTTCGTTACGGCAAAGGAATTGCTGAGATTCGCAAACCGTCCCGCGGCAACGATGAGAGAAGTGATGAAGCGCGGTACAGTCTGTGTCATTCCTTCTATGAAGCTCAACGATGCGACACGTGTCCTCTTCAGGTACGGACTCAGGAATCTGCCTGTGGTTGATGAAAATAAGAAACTCATAGGTATCATCTCGAACATCGATATCGTAAGATCTCAGATTGAGAAGAGCAGACCTTCCAAAGTCATGACCGTAAAATCTTTCCTTGAATCCCAGAACGGATTGAGGATAAGGATTGTCAACATGGACGTTCCTATGAAAGACGTACGCCCTTCGCAGAAGGACGTTTACATGGACGAACTTGTCGGAAGGCAGTACGAGATCAAGAGAGGGCTGTATGAGCCTCTTATCTGCATTAAGAGGCGCAGCGGATATCTTATTGTCGACGGTCACCACAGAGCCATGGCTGCCTATCAGTTGGGGTTGGAAAGCTTCAAAGCAATCGTTCTCGAACCGAACAATCTCGATGTTACGCTGGGTCTTGAAAGAACAGCCGAGAAATGGGGACTACACACACTTGATGACGTAAACATCATCGAAGGTTCGAAGCACCCGTTCATACAGGTTACAACGATGCTGATGCCCGAAGAATCACTCGGAAGTCTGACTAAAAGGCTCGAAGATTCGCAGTAATTGTGTCATTTCTGCGTTAATCGATATAGTTGATATATCAGTTGGAATCTCACAATATTCATGGCATTGATGTCCGTTTTGGGCAACATCAGATATTGGGTGTTAGCGGGAGCGGTCATCGGTCTTGCCGGAGGAGATCTGTTAGGAAAGAGTTCCGGAGATTTTCTCACTGTTATGCTCATTCTGCTGATGTGTTTCTCTCTGACAGGACTGAGATTTACAAAGAAGGATGTCACGGAGAATAAGAAAGTCATTCTGATATCGACGCTTGTCGGTGTTTTCCTGTCTCCGGTAATTACGTTGATTGTAGGTTCGTTCTTCGATGAAGTTTACTGGGAAGGATGGGTTCTGCTTGCATGTGTTCCGTGTGCCATTGCGGTGATTTCCGGAGCACTTCTTATGGGTGCGGATACAAAACTTATGACACTCTCCGTGACGGCGATTTACGTTGTTTCGATTGTGTTCACACCTCTCATCGTTTCTCTGCTTACGGGAGGTTCCGTCGATCCGCTGACGATTCTGAAGTATGTAGTGCTCTTCATCGCGGTTCCGATGATTGTTTCGTTACCTCTCGGTAAGATGAAAATACCGAAATCCGTGAACAGCATCGTAATCAATTTCTGTTTCCTGGCTATGGTGATGGTTGCGTTCGGTAAATGCCGTGATGTAATCGTTTCCGATCCTGTACTTGTACTTACAATCGCAGCGGTATGTTTCATAAGAATTCCTATGCTGCATATAATTGCGGAAACCCTTCTGAAGAGAGCGGGAGTCCCCGTCGCCAAGCGTATTCACTACATTCTGTTACTCTGCTGGAAGAACAGCGGTATGTCGCTTGCGTTATGTATTGCAGTCGTACCTGACTCATCTGCAGTACTGCTTCCGGGTTCCGTATCATTGGTCTTCGAGCTGACTTACATGATGGTTATGATGTGGTACTACGGAAAGATAAATCCCGCATCTCCGCAGAATACCGTTATAGAAGGATAATTTCAGAGGAGGATTTCTCCTCCTCTGTGTATAGTTTTACAGTTTGTCCCTGAGTGCCCTGAGACCTTCGAGGATGATCTTCTGTTCTGTCGAAGCAATCAGTTTCTTGGTCTTGATTACTGTATCGGGGTTGAGTGAGACGTAGTCGATACCCTCTCTCACGAGGAATTCCGTGAATTCGGGGTAGACCGAAGGTCCCTGTCCGCAGATACCGACTGTGACACCGTTTGCGTGTGCCACTTTGATTAAGTGGCTGATTGCCCTCTTGACCGCATCGTTCCTCTCGTCGAAGTATCCCATACGTCCGAGGATATCGGAATCTCTGTCCGCACCCATTGTGAGCTGCGTGAGATCGTTGGAACCGATTGAGAATCCGTCGCAGTATTTCGAGAATTCATCGGCCATGAAGATGTTTGCCGGAATTTCAGCCATGAAGTAGAGCTTGAAGTCCCTGCTTCTCTTCAGACCGATTTCGGTCATCATTGCCGTAATCTCTTTTACTTCGTCGATTGTCCTGACGAAGGGAAGCATGACACAGAGGTTCTTCATTCCCATTTCCGTCCTGACTTTCTTGATTGCCCTGAGTTCGCAGAGGAATGCGTCTTTGTAGTCAGGTGAGACGTACCTTGAGCATCCTCTCCATCCGATCATGGGGTTGTCTTCGGAGGGTTCGTAATCGGAACCGCCTTTCATGTCGCGGTATTCGTTTGTCTTGAAGTCCGAAGTCCTGAGGACGACTTTCCTGGGGTAGAACGCACGGCAGACCTTTGCGATACCGTCTGCGAGTTTGTCGATCATTTCGTCTGCACGTCCCTCGGCAATCATTGCCATGGGGTGCTCTCCGACATAGTTTGTGAAGAGGAACTCGGATCTCATGAGTCCGACACCGTCTACGGGGAGTGTTGCGACTTCCTCCGCTTTGGTGGGTATGCTCATGTTGACGAACACGCCTGTTCCCGTAACGGGTGCGGATTCCGTCATGACAACCTGCGATGCGGCAGGTGCGGATTCGGATGTGTTCTTCTTGGCGAGATCTCCCTTGTAAACTGTACCGGTTGTACCGTCGACAGTGATAACCTGTCCGTTCTTGAGAATGGTTGTCGCGTTGGTTGTACCGACAACACAGGGTGTTCCCAATTCTCTTGAGATGATTGCTGCGTGGCAGGTCATTCCTCCCTCGTTGGTGACAATAGCTGCGGCCCTGCTCATTGCGGGGACCATGTCGGGCATTGTCATTGTTGTTACGAGGATGTCTCCGTCTTTGACGACATCGAGACTCATTGACATGTCGTAGATGACAACTTTACCGGATGCGAGTCCGGGACTTGCTCCGAGACCTGTTGTGAGAATATCCTCACTTGCAGCTTCGGATTCGATAGTTTCGTTTGTTGAGGAATCTCCTACTGCGGTAATGGGTCTTGCCTGCACGATGTAGACTTTGTTGTCCTCGATACACCACTCCATATCCATGGGTTTGTCGTAGTGAATCTCAATCTGCCTTCCGATTTCGGCGACTTCCGAAACACGGCGGTCGTCGATCTTCTGAACTTTCTGTTTGTCGTCGGGAATATCGACTTTAACGGTGTGTCCGTCTTTGGGATCTTTGGTGTATTTCCACTTCTGTGTGGAAATCCTCTTTTTCTTGACCTTCATGGTGTTCTTGTCGACTTTGTAGGTATCGGGTGTAACCTCTCCTCCTACGATTGCCTCACCGAGACCGTATCCGGCTTCGATAACAATTTCCTTGACACCGCTGTTGGGGTCGACTGTAAACATAATTCCGGAAACTTCGGAGTTGACCATCTTCTGCACAACGACAGCTAACTTGACGTCTTCGTGTGCGAAGCCCTGTTTCTCACGGTATGCGATTGCTCTTGCCGTGAAGAGTGAGGACCAACATTTCCTGACTTTGTCGAAGAGATCCTCTTCGCCGTGTACGTTGAGGTATGTTTCCTGCTGTCCCGCAAAGGATGCGTCGGGAAGATCTTCGGCTGTTGCGGAGGAACGTACTGCTACGAATCCTTCCTTTCCTTTTCCGAAGAGTTTGCGGTAACTGCTGAGAATATCTTCTTTCAGATCTTTGGGAATCTCGCAGGTCTCGAAGATCTTTCTAATCCTGTCCGATGCCGCTGCAAGACTGTCATCCGAAGCTCTGTCGATTGACTTGAGTTCGTCGTTGATTTTCTCGAAGAGATTTCCTTTCTTGATGAAGTAATCGTATGCGGAAGTTGTCAGAACGAAAGCGTTGGGAACAGGGAATCCTGCCCTTGTGAGCTCACCGAGGTTTGCTCCCTTTCCTCCGACAATAGGGATGTCGTTCACACACAATTCATTCACGTCGACTATCTTTCTTTCCATAAGTATCGCCGGTTCGAATTCAGGGGTTCTTCGATCCCCGTGAGTGAACCAAACACGTCCTGGTTTAATAGGCTTTGGTTATGTTTTAGTTTAAACTCAAATATTGTAATTTTAAAATCAAATATTTTAATGAAGTGCTGGCTATGTTGATTTTAAAAAATATTTAGCCAAGACTAAATTAACTATTTACAAAATAATGATTTGAGTATGCATATATGATGATGTCGGCGGACCGTACGGAAAATGCAGAAAGATCCTGACGGAAAATAACATGAAGAGAAGAAGTCGACTATGCTTTACGCTGTCGGAACAAGAATGGAAAAGTGGCCGACAGCGTTTCTGAGTTCCCGTACACTTGCGCAATACAGTACAGTCAGAGACGCAGGCGGGCTTAACTGCCGGGTTCGGAATGGGACCGGGTGTTACACCGCCGCTATGGCCGTCGTACCGAAAC
>CAZDCU010000022.1:0-24297 GCA_964504055.1 uncultured Methanomassiliicoccales archaeon | reverse complement strand
TGTTATAAGCTCCGTCCGGCGGAACTTAACGACATCAATCTTATCGATCTCGCAAATCCGGACGATGTACACCCCAAGCCGAAATACAACCGCCTTTTCTTCTTCTTTTCCCGCCCGAGGAACATGGATAAATTCCTGGAGGATGCGGAAACCTATGAAGACGTGTACCGCACGGATGTGCGTAAATACTGCAGCTATCCGAAAGACGGACTTCGCAAACTGTCATCTCTGAATCGGGAACAGCTCGAATACTATCTTTTCTGGCGCACATTGGCCGCTGAAAAAAAATACACAGACTGCGACGGAGGATATGTCTGGCACTATCTATTCGAACTTGTGAATATGAATGATGACACCGGATATGTCGCAGATCAGATGATCGGACTCTACCATGCATACAGATCGGAGATGATTCTCAATGAATACTGTGAGTATGCAATTGTCAATGACATACCGTACATGATTACAGATGCATCGGGACTGAATTCCGTTGCCGCAAGCTACGCCCTGGATAAAATGTTCGACAGAGGCACCGCAGGATTATCGATTAATGCAATCATAGAAATGTGTATGATCAGAGGCAATAAAGCGGAAGATCTCCGCGATATTGACGGCTGTGCGGATATCGTAAACCGCTGTCTTATGAAAATAAACGATAAAACAGACATCAGGAAAAAGTACCGCATAAGAACCAAGAAGGTACGCATTAATTCAATCAGCTGTGTCCGCATAAAAAACAGAGGAGAAGAAACGCCCGAGAAAGTAGTAACGGTCCACGGTTACGTCAGCTGTTCCGCATTCCTCAAAAATCTCCAAACTCTTACGAAAGGTGTCGTCAATGCCCTGACTGGTTCCAGAAAACTGAAACAGCTTGAAGCGTTCGGTATCGACTGTATTCCGGTAATCAATGAAGTAATCGATGAAATCAAAACAGAAGAACAGCTGAAACTGCGCAGAAAAATCGCAGGGAAAATATCTCTCAGTGCTTCATCGATTGAAAAAGCGGAGAACGATCTTAATTCCGTATCTGAAATGATGTCCGTAGAGGAAGAAGAACCTGAAACCTCTGCGGAATTTGTAGATAAGAATGAAAACACCGGGACAGGATGGGAAGCATTCGGAAATATGCTTGATGATAAAAGCAGAGCATATCTTTCCGATATCCTCTCCGGAAATAAAGTAAGAAAGAATACCAAGACAGAAGATGCAATCAATTCCGCTTCCATGGATACAATCGGAGATATCGTAGTGGAAAACGGAATAATCATAGAAGACTATGAGGATGAGTTAAGAGAGATACTATGACGCCGCCGATACCCAAAAGGACACTTACCGTACTGATGAACGCACTCTCATCCGGAGTTGTTCCGAGAAGGGGATTGGAATATATCGCAGTCGGAAGAAAGAAAGAAACGGAAACTTTCGTTTCCGATCTCGAAGACACGGCGGAAGGCGGCGGTGCTTTCAGGTTTATTTCAGGAAGATTCGGCAACGGTAAGAGTTTCATGATTCAGATGGTCAGAAACTACGCACTTGACAAAGGATTCGTAACAGTGGATGCGGATTTAGCCATGAACCGCAGACTCACGGGTTCCAAGAAAGAGGGTCTGAACACCTACATGGAATTGATTAAGAATCTCGCCGTAAAAACAAGACCTGACGGAGGAGCGTTGGAATCGATGCTCAATTCCGTTTCCGACGATATTGCGGAAAAACTCACTTCGGAAAATACCGAAATCACAAAAGATACAGTCTTCAGAGAACTAACCAAAATGACTGAAAACATGTCTGCGATGCAGCATTACCGCGATTTCATGAAAGTCATGTCATCCTACTGTATCGATTACATCGAAGAGAAAGATGACATTCCCGCAATGAGATGGTTCAAAGGAGAATACGATTCAAAAACCGATGCAAAGAAAGATCTCGGAATATCTCTTCTGATAAACGACGAAAATTGGTACGATATCATCAAACTCTGGACCGGCTTCTGTGTATCGGCAGGATACAAAGGACTGATAATGTTCATCGACGAAGGCATTATCTTATACAAATTACAAAACAGACAGTCCCGTCAGAACAACTACGAACGTCTGCTGACGATGTTTAACGATATCATGCAGGGAAAATCTTCCCATCTTTCGATTTACATCTGCGGAACACCCGAATTCATAGAAGATCAGGACCGCGGACTGTTCAGTTACGGTGCATTGAGGTCAAGACTGACGACAGGACGTTACGAGAACGGTTACGACAACTATCTCGGACCTGTTATCAACCTCAGACCTCTGACAAACGAAGAATTGTTCGTGTTACTGAGAACAATCAAAAATCTCCACGAGCAGAGATACAATTACACATCTGAAATGGACGATGCAATGACCGAAAAATACCTCAAATCGGTGATTGCAAACTCTCCTTCGCCGTCGTTACTGACTCCGAGAGAAGTCACAAGAGATCTGATCAGTCTGTTGGATACGTTACATCAAAACCCCGGACTCCGTCTTGCGGATCTTATCGGCGGAAGAAAGGTTACTCCCGAGAGAGATCCTGCAGACGATATCATCGAGGGACTCGAAGTATGAAGGATTACATCCAAATGATGCCCTGGTTCATTCAGGATTTCATCCATGACAACAGATGGTCCGGATTAAGGGATATTCAGACAGGTGTCTTCGATGTATTTTATGAGAGTAAAGAACACATTTTGATATCATCTGGCACTTCATCGGGTAAAACGGAAGCGGCATTGTTTCCCGTTCTGACATCGCTTCATAATGAGCCGGTAAACACAGGGTTCGGAGCAATCTATATCGGACCTACCAAAGCGCTGATTGACGATCAGTTCGGAAGAATCGACAGAATAATCAGAGAAACGGGCATCAAAGTAACCGAATGGCACGGAGATGTCGGACAGAACAGAAAGAAAAGTGCACTGAAGGATGCCGGAGGCATCCTTCAGATCACTCCCGAATCCTTACAGAATCTCATCGTAAACGAATATGACAATCTCGGGAAACTCTTCGGAGAATTACGTTTCATACTGATTGACGAAGTACACATTTTCTGCGGTTCGAGAAGAGGTTCTCAGTTACTGTGCTGTCTTGAGATGCTGGAACATGTGTGTAAATGCACTCCGAGAAGAATCGGATTGTCCGCAACGATTTCCGATATGGAACATGCATGCAGATGGCTTTCCGCTTCCACGGGTGTTGAAACACATCCCGTGAAAGACAGTACAAGAAAAGAATCCGTAATATCCGTAAGATACAACTACTTCCCGCATATCGATCCCGGGAACAAAGACAGGAGCCGTGCAGTCACGGCCTATTACAAACAATTGTTCAACGACACAGACGGAAAGAACTGTGTTGTTTTCGCAAACAGCAGATCCGTTGCGGAAACGGTCGCAACATCTCTCACCAAAGTAAAAGAAGCCCTCGGCGGTACGAACGATGTTTACGTCCATCATGGAAGTCTCTCCAAAACAATAAGAAAAGCCGCGGAAGAGGCTCTTTCAGATCCGTCGAGAAAAGTCACGGTTGTATCCACTTCCACTTTGGAATTGGGTGTCGATATCGGTTCGCTGGATCTTGTGGTACAGTTGGAACCTCCGCATTCTTGCTCAAGTCTTATGCAGAGAATGGGAAGGTCCGGAAGACGCAATTCTCCTCAGAAACTGATTGTTTACTGCAATGAAGACGAAGAGAAAGGATGGAACAGATTCGGAAACACACCGATGAATCTTGTGAAAGCCGTAGCAATGTGCAATCTTATATCGAAAGGGTGGGTCGAACCCGGTCACGACGACCTGTATCCTTACGGACTGTTATTCCATCAGACTATGGAGTACATGAAATGCTTCGCGGGCGTACGCTTTTCCGATCTGAAGAAAAATGTACTCGGTATGTTCCCGTTTTCATCGATTTCCGAAGACGATTACAGAAAACTCCTCAGAGTGATGTCGGTAACGGGACAGATACAGAGAATGGATGACGGAACGCTGATTATAGGAAAAGAAGGCGAGAAAACCGCATTCGGACGTGATTTCTGTTCCGTGTTCATGACCGAAAAAGAAATCGATGTCAAAGCCGACGGAAAAATAATCGGCAGTGTGCAGAATATTCCCGAAATAGGTTCGTGCATCCAATTGGCAGGACATGTATGGGAAATCACATCTTTCGACAGTATGAACAATATCGCCGAAGTCAGACTGTCAGACGGTTCCGCTACATCTTCATGGAAATCCGCTTCCGTCGATATCGACCGTACCGTAATGAAGGAAATGAGAAACGTGCTCTCATGTACTGACACATATCCTTTCCTCGATCAGAAAGGACAGGAACGTTTGGATGAAGCAAGGCGTACCGCTTCGGATATTCTTGCATCTTCGCAGATAACGGAAAGAGGACTGATAATCCATCCGTGGACGGGAACGAAGGAATTCGACACCCTCAGAAGAATAATCGGCGGAATGAGCGGTGTTGCGTATGTGAAATGCTTCCAACCGTATCAGATCAATGTAACCGGAGACATTTCCGTCGATGATATCAAATCCGAGATTGAATCATACAACGAAAACAATCTTATCAGCCTTCTCGACCCGTATGAAGATATTGAAGTGGGAAAATACGATGACGAAATTCCCCGTGATCTCCAGGAGAAATGCTTCGCATCGATGAGACTGTCTTTGGATCCGGATATATTCTGACTGAAATGAGATAAAAATAATATTTCCGACAGCTGTGACAAGTGCAGGAGGCACAGATACGGAACCCGATACACAGACATACACAGCCGACGAAATATTGGCAATCGGAATGAAATGTTTAGTTGACAGATTGGGCCTAATCAATGCCGAACAGTTCATCAATTCCGTCAGAGCCGCAGGTCCGGACTATACACTTTGGAGAAGAAACATCTACGACGGAATGTATGTAGACGATATTTTCAGAATGGCTGACGATGATACCGCAGACAACCCTTTTGAGTAAACGGGAGCATCCGCTCAGAGAATTTCAGTTGTAAAAATGAGTGGACAGGGCGAGATTCGAACTCGCGACCTCTACAATGCCAATGTAACGATCTTCCAACTGATCTACCTGCCCAGTGGATAACACCTTGATATGATGGCTGTAATTAAACGTTTTGTTTCGCCTTTATTACAAACCGTCGGCAAACACCTGAAGCGGAATAATTTCCTTTCGGATCCGCTGAGTGAACAACCATTTATCCGTGATTCACATTCACGGAAATATGACTCAGGTCTCCAGAAAATGCGAATGCTGCGGCACATACAACGACATGTTCACTGAAAACTGCATTTACTGCGGTGCGCCGCTCCCGAAAGTAGAAACGGAAGACGATGACGACGATCAGTCGTAACGGTACTTCTCGCCTTCTATCCTTGTGGGATAGATTCCGTTGACACATGCAAGGCAGAGGTCTTCCTTCGGGATACCGAGTGCCTCTACAAGACCGTCGATGCTGATATATGCCAGACTGTCTGCGCCGATTGATTCTTTAATCTGTTCAATCGTGTGAGTACAGGCAATGAACTGATCTCTTGTCTTCATATCGACACCGTAATAACACGGAGCGATAACAGGCGGACATCCGATTCTTACGTGAACCTCTTTCGCACCCGCTCCTCTGAGCATGTTGATAAGTTTCATCAGAGTGGTACCGCGGACGATACTGTCATCGACGATAAGAATGCGCTTACCTTCGATGGTCGACCTTATAGGATTCATCTTCATCGCAACCGCATTCTCTCTTGCCGACTGATCGGGGAGAATGAATGTACGTCCGACGAAACGGTTCTTCATGAATCCCTCTTCGTACGGAACGCCCGATTCGAGTGAATATCCGATGGCGTGTGCACGTCCCGAATCCGGAATAGGCATCACAAGATCCACATCTGCGGGAGATTCCCTTGCAAGAATCATACCGATGTTTTTCCTTACGTCATATACACATCTGCCGTCCATGACGGAATCTGGTCTTGCGAAGTAAATCCACTCGAACATACAGTGCGCTTTGTGAATAGGCTCTTTGGATTTGTCCGAGATGATTATATCGTCTTTAATCTCGACAATCTCTCCGGGCTCAACATCTCTGACGAATTCCGCACCTAAGGAGATGAGTGCGGCACTCTCGGAAACGATAATCTGTCCTCCCTCCGTCTTTCCGATACAGAGAGGCCTGAGTCCCTGGGGATCTCTTACACCGAACAGACGGTTGCCGATCATAATCGCCAACGCATATGCTCCGTCGAGTTCGGACATCATAGATCTGATAGCCGAAATGTAATCATCCGTCGAGTAAAGGTATTTTGAAAGGATACGTGCAATAATCTCCGAATCGGAATCGGTAAGGAACGACCATCCCTGTTCGAAGTACTTGCTCCTGAGAATGTGATAGTTTGTAATATCGCCGTTGTGGGCGATTGCGACAGTCCCTTTCGCCGACTGAACGGTCAGAGGCTGTGCGTTGATTGCGCCGTGAGAACCGGTGGTTGAATATCTTACATGACCCACACCGCAGTTTCCCGATAGGGTTCTGAGTGTGTTTTCATTGAGTACAGCATCCACTAATCCGTTGTTCTTTACGGTCTGTACGTTCTTTCCGTCAAAGACGGAAAGGCCCGCGGACTCCTGTCCGCGATGCTGAATGACCAAAAGTGCCCTCTGCAAAGAAGGTACTACGTTGTACGTCGCATTCATTCCGACGACACCGCAGCTGTGCTTCGGGCCGGTCATCTGCATTCCCTCTTCAGTGCGTCTTGGCCCAGTTGTAGGACCTGAGTGTCGCTGTCTTACCGTATCCGCAGGATGCACATACTCCGGTCCTGACGTGGTAAGCGCGTTTTCCGCATCTGCGACAGGGAATGTGTGTCTTGTACTTGTTGTGTTTACCCTGTGCCGGTGTTCCTCTTCCCATGTTTCTCTCTCCTTATGGTGATATGTAGATGACATTGTCTCCGCGGACAATGACTGTGTTGAGCTTTCTGATGACTTCTCCCTCGTACATCTCATCTGCGTTCTTCAGAACGAGATTCATGTGGGGATCGTATCCGTCGAGTACGCCTCTGTACTCCCTCTTCCCTTTCAGTTCGACAATGACATTCTTGCCTGCCGAGAGTTGGAGAACGGATAACGGTTTTATCATTTCAGCCACTGCCAAGCCCATTATCGGTTTACTATAAAAGACTTGCTCACTCCTATTATAAGGAATAATATCAGACAAACGCTCCGATTGTAGGTGCGTCCAATCTGTCCATGTCGTAGAAGATTATGGCTTCCCTTATGCCCTCTGCACCCATGCCCGTTCCGAAGAAATGATTGAGCATAGATGCCCTCCAAAGGAGGTCGACTATTGTAACGCATAATGCACCGTAATAGGTGTTTGCCATGTCGTCCTCGTATCCGTACTCATCCATCATGTAGAACACGTTGCCGAGGAAACTGTCTCTTCCGTTGAGCACTTTGATGTATTCCGCGAGAACTTCTTTTCCGCTTTCGTCGGGTTCAATCAGAGGTATGTCTTTGACATCGGCTGTTCCCTTTTGCGAAAGATCTCCTTCGTCGTCCATTACAGACCACTCGATCTTTCCGTCTTTGACCATGAACATGTTCCAGTTGTAGTCTTTGTCACAGTAAACCGGAACATTGAGAGGATCGTCCGATGCCATGGAAGCCATGGATGCATCTCTTGCGGCATCTGTAAGTTCTTCGAGATTGTATTTCGAATCCGGCGTAACCTTATCGAGTGACATTTTCGCTTCTTCAAGTGAAACATCCATCACTTTCGCAACATATGCCAGATTTGTAAAATTCATAAGATTTTCAGTAACGGATGCCCTTAATTGAGGAATGTCACACATCACACCTGCGTCTTCGCAGATGGAATAGAACTCTTTGTAAACGGAAGATGCTTCTTTGAGAGCCGCCGATATCCTTCTCTCAGATGCCTGTGCCAGTTCCCTTGCTTCCGCTTCCGCATCGTTGCCTTTTCCCGTCCATACACCGCGGCAGGAAAGGTCCAGTTCAACCTCGATTTTATCACTTACATAGAAGTGATACGGAAACTGTCTGCAGTACGTGGTACGGTTCCTGTAAATGTCGCATTTCCTTCCGTTGAGGAAGACACAGGAACCCCTTCCTTTCTTCATAGCCAGAGCAAAATGCTGATCCGCGCACCTGCTCTTGACCATCATCTTGGGATATTTCGTTCTGAAGAAGCTTCTCTCTTCGGGAAGAACTTCGGGCTGACAGAGACAGCACATACCGCATCCTTCCGGACATTCCGCTTTCTTTCCCGAAACTTGTGAATAATCTACCTCAATGGCCACAGATATCCCTTCCGACGGTACTTCCGCAGTATTCTCCGTCATCGACCTGTAACTCTCCCCTGATGATAACCGTATCGGGGAAAATTGCTCCCATGCCTTCGTACGGCGTATATCCGGAACGGCTGTGGAGTCTGTTGACGTTTACTGTTTCCTCGTTTCTCATATCGAATGCGATAAAATCCGCATCGTATCCGACTGCGATCTTTCCTTTGTTAATACCGAATCTCTTCGCAGGCATCTCTGCACCCATCTTAACGATAAGACTCAGAGGAATGTTGTTGTGCTTTACGGCACTCATCCAAATCGGTACATCTGTTTCAACAGTGGGAATTCCGCTCGGTGCGGACTGATAATCCTGTTCTTTCTCGGTTATTGCGTGAGGAGCGTGGTCGCTTCCGAACATCGTCACCTTTCCGTCGGCGAATGCTTTGTAAAGCGCATCCCTTACGGCACGGTTCCTGAGAGGGGGATTCACTTTCGTGTATGCCGTTTTACTGTCTTCGGCACACAGGAACAGATGGTTCATTGTGACTTCCGTCGTAAATCCTAATGAAGATGCAAGTTCAACCGACTGTGCATCCGTGACATGACAGATGTTAATCGGCATTCCTTTGTAAGGTGCCAATCTCCTTATTGCGTTGTGTTCCGCTTCGAGAGGACGGTCTTTGAGATGATCCCAATTGTTCTCTTCGACGGATTTTGAAATCATCGAATCGTCTTCGGCGTGAACACTTACGACCTTACCTGTACGTGCAACGTCTTTCATTACGTGTTTGATTTCTTCGTCATCGTTCATCAGAATGTTTCCCGTTGTGGAACCCATGAACAGCTTGAATCCGCAGACCGCAGGTGCCAGAAGATTGGTATTGCAGCCGGGAGTCAATGCGACGAATAAACCGTAATCGACATTCGCTTTTGATTTAACTGCAGATTTCTTCGCCTCGAGAGAACGCACATCGGTGACAGGAGGAGAAGTATTCGGCATATCCAAAACACAGGTTTTTCCTCCGAATAATGCGGACATCGTACCTGTTCTGAAATCCTCTTTGTTCGGAAATCCGGGATCTCTGAAATGAACGTGGGGATCGGTAAATCCGGGAAGAATCAGCTTATCGCCGAGATCGATCCTTTCATCTCCGCCGCGTACGATGTTGCCGACAGTGACAATCTTACCGTCTTCGATTCCGACGGCTGTGTCTTTTATTTCGCCGTTGATGAAGAATCTGCCCTCGATGACGAGATCCGTATTCATCCCTCCGTGATTTCGCCGTTCGGTGATGTTTCACGGAATATCTGTCCCGTAAACGAGAATAACGATGAATCCGCGAATTTCCATGCATCCGACGGCAAACCTGCCTTCAGACACACCTGTTCCAGGAATTCCTCGGGAGTCCATCCGTATTCGACGGCTACCTGCGGTAACAGAAGTCCTGTTCTCCTTCCGAACTGAATAAGAAGACCGTCACGTCCGATTACGATGTTCTTCGGAAGATCTTCCTTCTCACATTCCATATATACAGGCGGTGTGAGTATTGTGACTTCGACAGTACAGTTCAATGCTTCCTTATCCGTAAGTCTCGGAAATCTCGGGTCGTGACATGCAGACTGCGCGGAACGGAGAATTGCATCTCCCAACGGAAGTACGGGCGTAGGATACCCTATACATCCTCTGAGCATTCCGTCGGGATAGGTGTTTATTGTGACAAACACACCGCATTCTTCATCGAAAGATGAAGGAAACGTCACATCCGGGGCGGAACCGATTACTTCTGCTTCGATTGCTTTCCTTGCAGCCTTTACCGCAATGACGCCTTCGTCGGGATTCATTTAATCAATCTCGATCTTCTTGACTTCCTTTCTGGGACAGTCCTGATTGTTGGCACAGTGCTCTTTGCTGACGTTGTTCTTGAAATCCGCAGCTTTGTCGCATGCTTTGGAAACAACTTCGGGCTTGGGAATCGCATCGAATATGCTTCCGAGAGCCATCATGAACTCCATACCGCTCCTGATGAGATGTCTCTGAACTTCCGTGCTCATCAGAGCATCGACGAACTCTTTTGCACTGTTCTTTGCCGTCTCCGTATGTACGTCGACTTTTTCTTTGATATTGTCCTCGGCTTCGCTCACCTTCTCGGTGACTTTTCCTACATCCTGTCTTACTTTCTTGACAGCCATGTCCGCCAATTCGATACCCTGGGTCTTCATGTATTGTATTACTCTGTCCTTATTCTCGGACATGAATTTCTTGAAATCATCGTCGGTTATTTCGCTCATCTCTCTTCCCTCCTGAATTTTATCCTGAGTTCGTGGTCTTTCAGTTCCGCGCCGATTAACTCTTCCTTTGTCATTGTCAGAGGAAGGTTGATCAGTCTCTTCTGACTTCCCACGTGTACCAATATAGTGTTCTCCTTCGGTTTTAATAATTCTATGTCGCCCTTCTCGACAAACGGTATACTGAGTGCGATAACATCTTCGTCTTTGGTGGATTCGAATCTCATAGGACTCTGATGTGCGTATATCGCAGTAGGGTCGGAATCTCCGTATATCATATCGGCAAGATATTCCAGTTTCTTTCCGCCGATCATTTCAGTGGGCATCTGATACGAGAAGAATATCTTCATCGGATCGAACGCATGGTGTATCAGCTCGATGTACTGTTTCTGTTCCTCGAGTTTCTTCTTGAAGTATTCTCCGTCGACATCGTCGGGGTACACACGGTTGCATATGAGGCATTCCACCGTTTTATTGTAAAGACAGAGATACGAGTAAGCACGCATGGTCTCGTTGATAACCATCTTTTCGGGATTTACGACCAAACGTACCGTTGTCTTCTTCGGATCTTCGAGAATATCCCTGACTTTGATCATACGTTCCTTGACTTCCGATATCGTATCGAAAACCGCTTCCGTCGGTAACGGGAAATCAACGACCTTTCCGACGAACTTCTTGGCCATGAGAACGATTCTTTTCACTATGTTGAACAATCTGTCGAGATACCATTCGGACATATCCGGGAAACTCAGAAGTCTGAGAGTCTCTCCTGTAGGTGCCGTGTCGATGATTGCAACATCATATGTGTTATTTTCATCGAAATCGAGGATGTACAGCAACGCAACGATCATTTCCATTCCCGGGAACACTGCAAATTCCTCTGCGGAAAGATCATCCATTCCCTGAGATCTGAAGAAATCCGAGATGTATCTCTCGATATCGGACCATTTGGTCCTGAGTTCGTGAATAACATCTATTTCAAGAGCATCAAGATTCGGAGCTACGTTCGTAATATCCGAACCGAGTTTCATGTCAAGGGAATCTGCGAGTGAATGAGCCGAATCCGTACTCATCACCATCGTCCTGTAACCCATCTTGGCGGCACGCATCGCCGTCGCCACAGAAACCGATGTCTTTCCGACTCCGCCCTTACCGGTATTGATGATGAGCCTCATGTCGGGCATCATCGCTACATCTGTATTTATTCTGAACGACTGAAGAATAGAAGGAGTGCCGAGGATGGGGTTCGAACCCATGACCTTCGGATTTCCCTGGAAGAGGTCTGTTGACCATCTTAGACCCTATGAGTCCGACGCTCCACCAGGCTGAGCCACCTCGGCATGTGTAATAGGTTTGAGGGGAAGATGTTTGAAGGAGGATATATTGGTTTACTCTTCCTGGGCTTCTTCAGCTGCAGGTTCCGCGGCGGGTTCTTCCTCTGCGGGAGCCTCTTCTTCTGCCGGTGTCTCTTCGACTTCGGGCTTTGCGAAGATGTCCATGATGGACTCGGGCTCTCCCTCACCGTTGGAGAGAACTTCACTCTTGCGGATTTCGATCCTCTTGATGGGGATAACGACATGACATGCCTTTGCGACATTTCTGCCCATGTCACCGGAGACGATGAGCTTAATCATGTTGGAGAGGTCGTTCTCCTTTCCCATCTCGTTGAGTGCGTCTGCGATGCAGCGCCTCATTCCTTCTTCCTGTGAAGACTGAATCCTCTTGTCCGCAATTGACATTGTCTTAATCCTGAGGACGTATCCGTCTTTGGTCTCGACATCGACAACGTGGTCGGTCTTCGTCTTCTTTCTCCTCGTCAGTCTTCTCACGTAGTCGCTGGTGAGCTCATGACCGATGAACGATGTCTTCGCATCATGTCCGTCAACGCCTGTGATCTGGAATCTCATCTTGATGTGCTGTTTCGAGAAGTCGCCTGTGAGCTCCTGAACGGTGACATCCACTGTCCTTCCGTAGAGAGTTTCTACTTCGATTGCGGGTGTGTCTCCGATCTCGACCTCGTTGAACATACGGGGTGCGTGGATCTTATACCATTCTTTTGCTTTCCACTTGTCCTTAATCTTACGGGACGCGGCTTTGACTTTCTTTACTGCTGCCATCAGAATCCTCCTTGATTTGAAGCAAGATGATGATATACACTTACTATAAAAACACTTTCAGCATGTTTTAAATATAAGTGGTTAAAGAAAAATGTCCGTAATTATCCCAATCAGGATAATTGTCACAATTGCGGAAAACATCCCTCTTTTATTGTACTATAATGAGAGAAGAATTAACAGGAAGTACAGGGGGATGATCCCCCTGCATTTAGGTTTCAGAGCACAACAGGTGTCTGGTGTGCTGCAAGTCCGAGAGCTTTCTCGTCCATTCCCATTGCAATTCCGTAGAGCTGCGAGAGGTGGAGGACGGGGATGCTGTAACCGAGTTCCTTCTGTCCGATATCGAACTGGAGGTGACAGAACGGACATACATCGACGATGTATTTTGCGCCCGACTCTTTCATATTCTCGAGGTTGGTCTGTGTGAACTTGAGTGCGTTTGCGGGGAATCCTGCACGGAGACCTCCTCCTGCACCGCAGCACATGACCTTCTGTTTCCTGGGCATGGATTTTGCACCGGTTGCCTCAATCAGGTCATCGAGGATGTGGGGGTTCTCGGGGTCGTCCAGCTGTTTGATCTTGCTGGGCTTGAGGAAGTGGCATCCGTAGAATGCTGCAACCTGGTACTCGAGAGGCTTGGTGATCTTTGCTTTGATTGCTTCGACACCGACCTCGTTGTAGAGGACTTCGGCGAAGTGCCTGACCTTGGTTGTTCCTTTGTACTCGAGTCCGATCTTTGCGAGGATCTTGTTGACTTCTGCGAGAAGTTCCTTGTCCTCTGCGAGCTCGTGTGCTGCATCGAAGAGCGATCCGTAGCATCCGTTGCAGATTGTGAGGATGTCGAGACCCTCTTTCTCTGCGAGAGCGAGGTTCCTTGCAGCTGCGGCGATCCATGTCGTCTTGTCGAATGCCCTGATTACTCCGGGTGCGGGACAGCAGCTTGCGTCTTTGAGGTCGACGAGTTCGAGACCGAGTGCCTCTGCGACGACTCTTGTGGACTTCTCGATACCGGGGTATCTGAGAGGTGCAATGCAACCGAGGAAGAATGCGTATTTTGCCATTGTAATCACTCCACCAATTTCTTGAATCCGGTAGCATCGAAAATGACGTCGAGATCCGCCTTCGCTTTCTCGTTTGCGAGAACTGTCGGGGGCACCTCATCGAGGCCGAGTTCTTTCCTCTGTGCTTTGACCTTGTCGTTGATGGAAACTGTGTGTCCGAATTCGACGAGGTTCTGTCCTGTCTTCTTGTGTGCAGGGTACATCTTGCCGCTTGCGACTGCGATGTTCCTGAGTGCGATGACAACGTCTACGATCGGGACGCCGCGGGGGCATCTCTCCTCGCATGTGTAGCATGTAGTGCACTGCCAGAGATCCTCACTGTTGATGATCTCGTCTTTCAGTCCGAGCTGTGCCATCCTCATGAGTTTCCTGGTCCTGTAGGCTGTAATCTTACCCGAGGGGCAGCCCGCAGAACAGGTACCGCACTGGAAGCACATCTTTGCGCCCTCTCCGCCTGCGGCAGAGAGCTCTCCGATGAATTCAGGGTTGGGTGCTACCATGATATTACCTAAAACGTGTTAGGATGGATGTACTATATAATCCAATCACGTCCGAAGTTTGAAGTATTACCTCCAACGGTAACACTCATCAGAACTGTTTCGATTGGAGATACCTCAGAATACGCGTAATCTCCTTGACTTCTCTTCTGTAGACTGCGGTAATAGAATGCCTCAGAAGATGTTTGTCGGTGGCGCTCTTTATTTTAAGACCTTTTTTCTGAAGTAAATATTCGTCTACGAAGAAACTCTTGTTTGAATTGATTAACTCGGAAAGAAGATACGTTTCCGAATCCACTTTGTATTCGACACCCATAAGGTCCAACTGAGCGTATGCAATCCTCTGCGCACCGTATCTGTATCTCATGTACGACGGACCGTTGTCGACATGAATCATATCCATATAACCGACATCGGACCATTCGTAATCGTCGACTTCGTTCAGTAACTGAGGATCGTCGAGAATGATGATATCGGACATTCCCTGCTTCAGGGAACGGACGTTGGTATAATCGTCTGACACTATGATGGATGCTTTGATTTTCGATGAAGAAACAGCCTGCATCACCAGCTCTTCCGTGACAGGAGAACAGGATATTGTGAATTCTCTGTCATCGGCGCATCTCTCGTCCATCATACCGGCGACTTCCAGTAATCTCAGGCCTGTTTCCGTAAGTTCCGTACCGTTCGGAGTGGAAGCCATAAGACGTGTGCCTGCGACTTCCTCCATCTGCACCATATATCTGTGGACTACGGGAGGAGAAATACCCAATTCCCTGGCCGCAGCGGTCTTGCTTCCGAGTCTGTTGATGGTTGCAAGCACCTCCAGCTGTCTGGAGGAGATGTTCCGTCCGTTGACGACCATGTATGTCTTTACCTCGATTTCCACAATTCAGCAGATACGGGGAATATAGATTTAATTTTCGACAGTTCCACTTTATTTAGTAGAAGACATATCACACCGCAGATTCGCAGTAACCGGGGATTCCATGGACACGACGACGATAATAACGGCCATTTTGATGCTCGCAGCAGGTATCGGCGTATTCCTGGTTGCATGCATGATGCTCAGCAACAATCTCGAATCGATCTGCAGTTCGAGACTGAAAGCTCTTTTTGCGAAAGCATCCGATAAAAAACTCGTCGGCGTAGGTATCGGTACCGTCACTACGGCCGCAATTCAGAGTTCCGGAGCTACATCGGTTCTTGTCATAGGATTCGTCAATGCGGGAATTATGTCCCTGACGTTGGCTACCGCCATCATCTACGGTGCGAACATCGGTACGACGGTTACCGCACAGATTGTCGCTCTGGGTATGTTCGGCGGAGACAGCATAAGCTTCACTGCGATTTTCTCGGCATTGGCAGGTGTGGGAGCATTCATCTACGCATACGCTAAAAACGATAAAACAAAGAAAATCGGAGGAATTGTCGCCGGTTTCGGTATGCTGTTCGTAGGTCTCGACCTTATGAGCAATTCGATGGCCGATTTCGCTCAGTCGGAAGCAGTCATCAGTTTCCTGTCAAATATTGACAATCTGATTCTTCTGATCATCATCGGTGTGTTGCTGACAGCTCTGGTACAGAGTTCTTCCGTCGTTACATCGATTGCGATTGTTATGCTCGTTCAGGGACTGATTTCCCTTGAACAGGGTATCTACATAACAATGGGTTCCAACATCGGTTCGTGTATTGTTGCGATTCTTGCAGCAATGAGCAGCGGACTCAACGCAAAGAGAGTTGCCGCAATACATCTGTCATTCAACGTATTCGGTGTTATCCTCTTCACAATAGCGGGATTCATAATGACCGCCGTTACATCCGGCGGATGCACATTCGGTACACTGTTCGCATCGATGTTCCCCGATGCACCCCAGACTCAGCTGGCTATGTTCCACACGATATTCAATGTGATTACAGTCATTATCATGTTACCGCTGACATCCTATCTCATTGCGTTTGTCACGAAACTTCTGCCCGACAAGAAGGTGGAAGTCACTGTGGAAGAGGGAGAACCTCACATGTACTTCATCAACGAGTATATGCTGAAAACTCCTGCAATCGCAGTTATGGAAGTCAAGAACGAAATGATCAACATGTCCAAACTGGCTGTTGAGAATTTCGACTATGCGTGCGACGTAATCTGCACGATGGAAAACTGCGACTACAAGATGTTCAGAACCAAAGAGAAAGAACTGAACTATCTCAAGAAGAACATTCCGCGTTTTATTGTGAAGTTATCCAACACGGAACTCAGCAAGAAGGACAGCGTTTACGTCTCCACAGTCTACCGTACCGTTACAGATTTGGAACGTATCGGAGACTATTCCAAAAACATCGTCGGATATGCGGAAAAGATGAAGATTTCATCCGATGAATTCTCCGATTACGCCAAAGACGAGATAAGGAACGTACAGAAACTTATCGATTCGCTTTACGAACGTGTTCTGAAAGCATACACGGATC
The DNA here is from genome assembly GCA_964504055.1 of uncultured Methanomassiliicoccales archaeon. Classification (GTDB taxonomy): domain Archaea; phylum Thermoplasmatota; class Thermoplasmata; order Methanomassiliicoccales; family Methanomethylophilaceae; genus Methanarcanum. The sequence goes on along the minus strand of CAZDCU010000022.1, from coordinate 7,532 downwards.
AGGACTACGATGCTCTCGATGAGGCATATCAGATCGAAGATCAGATTGACGATGCCACCGACAAGATGGCCGACAGCCACATTCAGAGAATCAGCGAAGGTGTTTGCTCCACAAGTGCAGGTGCGGAATTCCTTTCGCTGACATCCGATGCAGAGAGGGTTGCAGACCACTTCATCAACATGGGAAAGACCATCAAGGAACTCAAGAGATAAGCTTGATTTTCCGGTCAGACATCAGAATTTAATATCCATCAGTATATACGCCAAATATGAGTCTGTTGGGAGAGAAATTCAAGGAAGTCGTTACCTCCACTGTCCCGATAGTACTTTTAGTCGCGATTCTCGCGATATTCGTTTTGGAACTTCCGATGGATCAGATGATGCTGTTCCTTCTGTGCGTTGTAATGGTAATCATCGGATTCACAATATTCCTCTCGGGTGTCGACTGGGGAATACATCCGATGGGTATGTCTATCGGACAGGAAATTCCGAAGAGAAAATCGAGACTTTTCATGATAATCATCGTCTTCGCAATCTCGTTCCTTGTGACAGTTGCGGAACCCGATGTGACTGTCTTCGGAACACAGGTGCATTCGCTGTTCTCGTCAATCAACCCGACTACACTGACATATGCTATTGCAATAGGTGTTGCAATCTTTCTCATCGTCGCGGCGTTCAGAATCATCTACAAACTGTCTCTGAAGATGCTCATCACAATCGGTTACACCGTAGCGATTGTATTGGTTCTGTTTATGGACATGACCGGAAACACGGAATTCATCGGTATCGCTCTCGATTCCGGAGGTGTGACTACGGGACCTGTTACAGTACCTATCCTTTTGGCTCTCGGTATCGGAATCTGTACGATGGGGCACAGCAAGGACAGCATGGACGGTTTCGGAATGATCGGTCTTGCATCGATCGGACCGATAATTGCGGTTCTTGTACTGGGTGTTTTCAGCGGAGGAGGCTCCGGAGAAGAAGTTGTATCGAGTGTTTCCCACAGTACGATTGATTTCGAACTCATGTTCACGGAACTGAAAAGTTCGGCTGTAAGCGTAGCAAGCGCACTGATTCCGCTGATGATATTCTTCGTAATATTCCAGAAGATTTTCCTGAAATATTCGTGGACTGCGGTATCCGTTGTATTGGAAGGAACAATATTCGCAGGTATCGGAATCATCATCTTCCTCACAGGTGTGTACACAGGATTCATGCCTATCGCGACAAGTCTCGGTGTGAAAATGGGAAGCATAGCAACCGAGCAGTGGTACATCGTAGTCGGACTCGGATTCCTTATGGGATTCCTCGTCGCATGTGCGGAACCTGCGGTATCGATTCTCGGAGATCAGGTTGAGGAATCTTCCGGAGGCCTTCTTCCGAAGAAACTTATCATTATGATCATATCAATCGGAGTTGCGGCGTTCGTCGCAATAGGAATGACGAAGCTTGTCTTCAACATCAATCTCGCATACATTGTCGTTCCTGGATTCATTCTTACACTGATTATCATGTGGATCGGCGACAAGGAAATGGTCGGTATCGCATTCGATGCAGGAGGAGTGGCCACGGGACCTATGTCCGTCGCTATTCTTTCGTCGTTCTACGTAGGATTGGCATCCGCATTGTATTCGGGTACACAGGCTGTCATCTACGGATTCGGACTGATCTGTCTCATCGCTCTCGCACCGTGTATGTTCCTGAGTATACTCGGAATGTACACCAAACACAACAAAATGAAGGAAGGCGACGGATACTATGAGTGATCCGAGATCCGATAACGTTTTGGTGATAGGCCTCGGAAGTCCGATAATGTCCGATGACGCGATAGGTCTGATTGTAGCGGATAAAATCGAAGAGATGAATCTGAACAATGTGGAAACACGCCAGGAAGCAATCGGCGGATTGGATATCATCCCGGTTCTCTGGGGATACAAACATGCGATTATCGTCGATGCGATACAGACACATCAGCAGCCTGTCGGCACTGTGATGATTTTCAATCCGGAAGATTTTGAACCTACTGTCACAAACGCTTCCGCCCACGATTTCAATTTGGCAACGGCTATGAAAATCGGCCGTGACATGGAACCTGAACAGATGCCCGACAAAGTGATATTTATCGCCGTAGAAGTCGAAGACATCCAAACTGTTCACGAAGGAATGACGGAGGGCGTGACGGCAGTCGTCGGAGATGCCGTCGACGCAGTCCTCCATTACATCGGAGAGTTTCAGAAGTCCAACTGAGATGTACTGAAATCTTTCATTTCTTTGACATCCGCACCGTACATCACAACATTGAGTCCTTCGGGTTTCATGACCTTTTCCGCGATGCGCATGACATCTTCTTCGGTGACTGCATCCAATCTCGCAAGGCGTTCGTCCAAAGACCTGGGCTTTCCCGTGAGCATTGTGCCTTTTGCGAGACTGTAGAGTCTGCGGTCCGTTGATTCGGTACTTCTGATCAACGCACCTTTCACGAGGTTCTTCACTCTCGTAAGTTCTCCCTCGGTGAGACCGTTCTCTTTCAGAGATTTGTATGTACGTGCAACCGTGCTGACTGCTTCGTAAACATTCTCTTCCGTAGCGGACATGAACGTTCCCATGCTTCCCGCATCGGTGTATTGGTCAACGTAATCGTAAATGGAGTAGACAAGAGCCTTCTTCTCTCTGACATCCTGGAACAGTCTTGACGAAGATCCGGAACCGAGGACTGCACTGAGCATCGAAAGTGCCGGGATCTCATCGGATTTTGCATCGAATGCCCTGAATCCCATGCCCACATAACAGTGATCTCCTTCCCATTTGTAGTGCTTGTACACAGAACCGGTAATTTCGGGAGCTTTCCTTACGTTAGCCTTTCCTCCGGTCATGTCATCGAAATTCTCTTCAGCCCATGCAACGGCATCCTGAGCATCCACCGCACCGCATGCAAACACAGTAAGATTCGGAATTCTGTATCTGTCTTCGTAATATCTGCGGAGATCTTTGAATGTAAGAGATTTCACAACCTCTCTCGTTCCCGCCTCGTTCTGTCCCAGACGGTGACCGTCCCAGAGAACTTCTCCGAAGAGATCGTGAATGTATGAATCGGGATCATTCTCGCACATGCTGATTTCCTGCAGTACGATCTTCTTCTCCAATTCCGTGTCTTCTTTATCAATCAGAGGATTCCTGACGATATCCGCAACCAGATCCTTGGCAACCTTTGAGGTTTCTTTCAGCGTAATTCCGTAGAATGCCGTCATCTCTTTGGCTGTGAAGGCATTCATCTCTCCTCCGGCGCCTTCGATCTCTTTGGACATTTGGAAAGATGTGCGTGTATCGGTCGCCCTGAACACCACATGCTCCAAAAGGTGCGACAGACCCATAATCTCCTGAGTTTCATCCCTTGAACCTGTATTCACCGCCACCATATATCCGGAAATTCTGCATCCGGGAACGGGGTCGGTTATGACGGGTATTCCCGCCGAAGTGTATTCTGTCGAGATTGTATTGTCTGCCATAATCCGCCGTAACGTGGAACACCTTAATATCATTACCACGATTGGGTAGGCATGGATGAGATGACCCTTCACGAATACACCGACAGAGAACTGAACAATGCCGTTGCAATCATCGGATTTCCGAGTCTCGGACTTATCAGTTCCATCGCAACAAGCTTCCTTGCAAAGCAGCTCGGGCTCGATCTCATCGCTTCGATATCGTCACCTTCCTTCCCGCCGTATGCGATAATACAGAACGGGATACCGATGCCTCCCGTGAGATTCTACATGGGATCAAGGGAAAACGTGGAAGACGACGGAGGCATCGACTGCGAAGACATCGTAGTCATAACATCCGAATTCGTTCCAAAAGCGGAAACATTCACCGTATTGGCGGATATCCTTGTAAAATGGTGCCGTGACAATAATGTCCACACCGTAATTACTTTGGACGGTATTCCCCAGTTCACTCCCGATCAGTACAGCATTCTCGGAGTCGGTTCCACCGAAAGAGCCAGAGAACTCATGAAGAAGTACGAAATCGATTCCGTCGACGAAGGTATGGTAAGAGGACTTTCGGGAATGTTGCTTGTGAATGCGGCTGAAAACGACCTCGATGTTATTACATTACTCGGTTCCGCAAAACAGGATATGCCCGATCCGAGGGGCGCAGCGAAGATTATGGAACCTTTGGCAAAGATGTTCCCCGAACTTGAGATTAACACCGAACCTCTGTACAAAGAAGCGGAAGATATCGAGAAGAAAATTACGGCTCAGTCATACAAGACAAATGACAACATCTACGGGTGAGTCTTTCTCTTAAATATCAGTTGCCCATACGAGTTCCTATGTACTTAGTGCCGTGTGAATTCTTCATTACATCCAGTTCGGCAGTCAGCGAGGTCTCGGGACTCAACGCCTTCGACCGCGCACTCATAAAGGCCGGTATCGGCGAACAGAATCTCGTTTCGGTTTCGTCTGTTATACCGATAGGTGCCAAAAGAACTGAGAGAAAAGAAATGCCGATGGGTGCGGTCACACACTGTGTACTGGCACAGATGAGAGGTACTGAAGGAGAAATGATCTCCGCAGGTATCGCATACGCCTACAGGAAGGACGGAAAAGGAGGATATGTCGCCGAAGGACACCTCCACGGTTCCAAAGAATCACTCAGGGCGGATCTCAGATGGAAGATGGAGGAGATGGCGAGAATCAGGGAAATCGAATTGGAAGAAGTCCAATACGTCATCGAAGAACTTCAGATTCCTACGGACAACTACGGATGCTGCCTTGCATCCCTCGTATTCACGGAATATCAGTGACATGTTCGGCATAATAACATGTTCCGGATGCGGCAGAAACAGAATTATCGATCTTTACGATGAAACCACCGCCTGCCCGTACTGCGGACGGAAGGCCGTCACGAAAGACATGAGAATTCTCTACAGCGACAGAGATCAGAGTAAAGTAAGAGATGCTCTGGCATATCTTTCCGGAACAAAACCGGAAGAGAAGAAAAAGATCGACCGTAACATCGACCCCATGTCTTCCCTTGAATACAGAGTGGAAAACACCAACGACATCAAGGACAAAATGCTTGTAATCGCAAAAGGTCTCACCGAGATTCAGGGAACATTCACACTTGAGGACGTAGAGAAATTCGTTCCCGGTAAAGGCGAGAAGTATCTGAAAGCGATGCTTAATGCATGTATCGTATACGAAACCGGTTACGGAAAATACAGATTCGGATGAATCACTTCAGACGGTAGATGTCGTTACGTGTCTTACCGTTCATTTTCAGTACATCGTCAACGACTCTCGGCAGTCTGACATATACCGCACGGTAGAACATGAACACCGCAAGTACACTTGCCGCAATAAGTGCCGCATATTTAATCCAAAGCTGATCGATGTTCATGTAGAACGGTACAATCAGTATGTGGAATACCGCACTGTACAGCACAGCCTGAAACACATATTCGGTAGGTCTGCGTCTCGCAACACCTTCTCCGACAACGATTCCGTTTGCCGAACACATGAGAAGATACTGCAGTGCAAGCATGACAACCATTACGACAGATGTCGGATCCAACTCTCCTCTCAGCCAATAGTAGACCATACCGAATGCCATTGCGGCACCGATTCCGAGACCCAATCCGAAACCGTAGAAGATTGTGTCCGAAATTCCGCTGAATCTTTTGAAGTTCAGAGAGATTAACTTGGCGAATTCGATTACCGCACCGAATATTATCGCCACGACAAGACCCAATCCGCTTACCGTGAAGTATTGGAATATGTACGTGTACAGCACAAAAATCAGTGTACCTTCGAACAATCCCAATGTGAACAGCTTAAACAGCGTAGGATCGCTGAAGAACGGCTCTTCAATTTTCGGATATGTGTAATTCCTGAGTACGGCATACATTACAACCAATGCCGAACCCAATCCTATGACAGCCGCAATTGCGAGAGCCGTGTCCATGGAACTGTCTATAACAGGTTTAGATTATAACCATTACTGACATCCGGAGAACTCACATTATCTTGTCAAAATAATGTGCCACCATACACGAAGACTCGCATTTCCCGCATGAGTTGCAGCGGTTCCTGTCTACATGCAATCCGTCTTTGATACGTATGGCATGACGGGGACATTTCTTCTCGCATATGCCACACGAAGTACACATCTGCGCCCTCAGTAACGCTTTGACGGAACGTTCGAAAAGTGTCTTCACACCTTCTTCTGTGTGCGATGTAATCGATACCTGTCCTCCTCCGAAGAGTTTGGCGGTACCGTTTTTTGTTTTGACCAATGCAATCTCGAATTCCTGTGAGTATCTTACGTCACCGACAGTCATCAGTGCATCTTCGACAGCGGAAAAATCCCTGGATCTGGGTACTGTAACCACAGCTTCCGCGGAATATCCTCCCGCTGCGCAGGAAGATGCTCCTTTCAGCATCTTCATCGAAGGACCTTTCACATTCTTCGGTGTGAGAGTGAGATTCATATCTTCCGCGATACGGATCATCTTCGGAGGCAGTACTTTCCATCTCCAGAATCCCATTTCCACAAATTCCGGGGGAAGACCGCGTTCTTCCGCGTATCTGTAAAGGAAATCTGTCCAATCTCTGTGTAATTCGGGATGGATGCGTTCGGTGTTCTTCCATTCGCTTGCGAGACACGAAGCACAGAGATAGCATCCGATACGTTCGAAATCTCTCTCGTACAGAGGATTGTATTCCAATCCCCTCATCCAAATGTATCCCCAAATCTCCGCTGCGGACCATGCCCTTACGGGATTGAGATTGACCTGGTTAGGAACGAACGGGTTACGCGAAACGAAACCGATTTTGGATCTTGCGAAGGATTCCAGCATTCTGTTTCCTTCGATTGTTACTGTACCTTTAGGATACCTGTTTGAAATGAGATCTGTAATAGGTCCGAGTTTGCAGACTTTACAGCACCATCTGAAATCTTTGGCGGGAGGTCCGAATGTATCTACGTTTTCCTTGAAAGCGTTATTCGCCTTGGCTATGTGCAGTGCCAGATTATTTTTTTCCGCAAATGAATGCACATACTTCACGGTCTCCGGGAACTCCAATCCCGTATCGATATACAGCAATCCTATGTCATCGACGTCTTTCATTGCAACGCCCAATGCCGCCAATGAATCCTTACCTCCGGAGAAGGATGCCGTTACAGGTAACTTCTTGGTTTTCAGGAACGAACGGATATCTCCGACGGCGTTGCCTTCGATGTTTTTCAGATGATTTTTATTACATTTGACGAAAATGTTTCTGTCCGACTTCGGAGAAAGAATCATTCCTTTCTTGCTGTCCAAATCTCTGATTTTGACGGCTTTTTCCGTTTCCTTCAGCTGATTGCTAGAAACCAAAGCGATACCGACACCGATTTTTTCTCCTTTCTTCAGAATAAGAGATTCGCCTTCGGAGAATTCTCCGGTAATTTCACGGATATTCTCTCCCGGAATGCTTTTTCCTTTGAGATGGCCGGACATCGAACCGAACGTAACGATATTCTTTTTTG
>CAZDCU010000021.1:9926-24492 GCA_964504055.1 uncultured Methanomassiliicoccales archaeon | reverse complement strand
TTCGTCAAACAGGTCGATAAATCGAAATTTATTCTGACTGCACATTTCACTTTTCTTGTCATCATCTGGATGAAACACCGTTTGATTTATTACAAACCTAACACGTTGCATATTCGCATAATATGTCTGTCACATTCGATTGCTGCATTCAAATGGAGGATCCCTCTGAGTTTAAGACACGTAAAACTCTGATTGATAAAAATCTCCGTAAAGCAGGCTGGATCGAAAATAAAGATTGGGTTAATGAATACAGATTAGAAGGGATGCCGAATACAAAAAGCGTCGGGTTTGCTGACTATGTTCTCTTCGGAGATGACGGAAGGCCTCTTGCTGTAATCGAGGCAAAACGCACCTCTGTAGACCCATCCGCAGGAAGGATTCAGGCAGCATTGTATGCAGATCTTTTGGAAGAGAGATTCAAGAGAAGACCAGTTATTTTCCTTACAAACGGGTATGAGTATTACATTACAGACAATCTCGGCTACCCGGAACGCAGGATAAGCGGCATTTATTCAAAACAGGATTTGGTAAAGTTATTCAATCTTGCCGCCAACAGAGAAAAGAAACTCTCCGATGCCATAATCAACAACAACATTACAGACAGATACTATCAGAAGAGTGCCATTAAAGCAACATGTACAGCATTCGAAAACAAACGCAGAAAAGCTCTCCTCGTCATGGCTACAGGAAGCGGAAAAACACGCACTATTATCTCACTAATTGACGTTCTTTTACGCAAAGGGTGGGTTCGCAACGTCCTCTTTCTTGCAGACCGTACAAGCCTTGTATCGCAGGCTGCTTCAAGCTTTAATGCACTCCTCCCGGAATTGTCAATATCAAATCTCTGCAAATCAGACGGCGATACTCACGCAAGATGTGTACTTTCAACTTATCAGACAATGTCCAATCTTATTGACAGTGCAATAGAGAAAGACAATACACGCACATTTTCCGTAGGGCATTTTGATCTCATCGTATTGGATGAAGCCCACCGCAGTATCTACAACAAATACAAAGAAATCTTCAATCATTTCGACAGTCTTCTTGTGGGACTCACCGCAACACCCAAAGATGACATCGATAAGAACACATACGCTATGTTCGACCTGGAAAACGGCATCCCGACATACGGATATGAACTTGCACAGGCCGTAACAGACGGACATCTTGTAGATTACAAATCGATTGAGGTAAAAACAAAATTCCTTGAAAGGGGAATAATTTATGATGAATTGTCTGAGGAGGAAAAAGAAGAATATGAAAAACTTTTCCTCAGCGAGGGAGAGGCTATCCCTGGTGAAATCAGCAAAGACAAACTGTACAGATGGCTCTTTACCAGAAATACTGTCGAAAAAGTGCTCGACAGCCTCATGAGAATGGGACTCAAAACAGATGACGGGAGCAGAATAGGTAAAACAATCATCTTTGCCAAAAATCACCGTCATGCTGAATACATCAGAGAGATTTTCGGAAAACAATATCCCGACCGTACGGGCGAATGCGAAGTAATTGATAATTACATCAATTATGCGGATACGGAAATTGACAAATTCAGAAAAAGAGATTCAAAGGTACGCATCGCAGTATCTGTCGATATGCTCGATACCGGAATAGATATCCCGGATATTCTGAACCTCGTATTCTTCAAACCCGTATACAGTAAGACCAAGTTCTGGCAGATGATAGGGAGAGGAACAAGACTCTGTCCCGGACTTATCGACGGCAATGATAAGAACATATTCTACATCTTTGACTTCTGCGGTAATTTTGAATTCTTCAGCGTAGAACGTAAGGAGATTAAAACATCGGGAATGGCATCTATTCAAGGCAAAATTGTTGTCTTCAAAGCAAATTTGGCCCGTCTTCTGCAGAATATAAAGTATCAGACAGAACCATACATGTCATTCAGGAAGGAATTGGTTTCTGACATCAAGAAGAAAATTGATGAATTGAACCATGAGAATTATGCCGTCGCACAGCATTTACGTGCTGTTGATAAATACAGCAACCTGGATTGTCTGAATTCTCTGACGGCTGATGATATTGCAGAAATAGAGAATGAACTTGCAAGGCTTATTCTCCCTTACGGCGAAGATCCAAGTGCAGTCAGAATGGATGCAATAATGCTCAGAATCGAATTGAACCATATTCTCGGGTCGATTAATACGCCCTATTTCAACAGAGTACTAATGTGGGCTACAAAACTCTCCGAACAGACCGTTATCCCGGATGTCGCTGCACACATAGACATTATCAGAGCCGTACTCTTTGAAAAAGCTCTTGAGAACGGAAATATAGAGTTCTATGAGCGTGTCAGAGAGGAACTGAGAGATTTACTGAAGTATATTGAGAAAACTGTATTTTCACCATGTGACGGTAACTTTATTGACGAAATTCTTGAAGTAAATGTCAACGATTCAAAACCGGAAACCACAGTACTCGAATCGTATCGGGAAAAAGCAGAGCATTATGTCCGCACTCATGAAAACGAAGATGTCATCAGAAAACTGAAAACGAATCTTCCGTTGGATGATGCAGATATCGCAAAACTTGAAGAGATACTTTGGAGCGAAATCGGAACTATTGATGAATACAAAGCAGCATTCGGAAACAAACCTCTGCCGCTATTCATCAGAGAGATCACCGGTTTGGACATGAACGCAGCCAAAGAAACATTTTCCAAATATCTTGATGAAGTACAGCTCAATGACAGTCAGATTTATTTTGTGAATCAGATTATTGAATATGTTGTACACAACGGCGTGATATCCGATATTTCGATACTCAGAGATGCTCCGTTCAACAATTACGGTTCATTTTCCAAACTATTCGAGGACCAGAATGTGTGGAATAAAATCAGATATGCCATTAATGACATCAACGTGAACGGTGGAATAAGGCAAGTTTCCTCGTAATTGACATAGCTATGGCGGTTAAACAGCAATTCAATCGACCCCTATACTGTCAACCAACACGGAAGTTCCGGGTTTTGCTGTGGTGGAATAGAAAGACTTTCAATAGCTCCTATCTAAGCAAAAGGACTCGCTACGCCCATCATTTACTTTGATTATGTTCCGCCGAAACCCCCTTTAAACTACGCCATTATTTCCAAAGCGAGATGAATATCCTGTCGTAAAAATCGGTGTCCATTTATCTTATGACAATATCACGCTGTTTATGAGCAGACTCCTCATAATCAACGGAAGCCCGAGAGAAAACGGCCTTACCGCGAAAATATCGCAAATGACGGCCGAACGTGTGAAGAAGTTCGGTTATGAGACAGAAATAATTTCTTTGAAAGATCTTAAAATCAGCGACTGCAAAGCGTGCATGTCATGCAAGACAACAGGAAAATGTGCAATCGACGATGATATGACCCAGATGTATGAAAAGATAAGATCTTCGGATATGCTCATTCTCGCATCTCCCGTTTATTTCGGTGCGGAAACAGGAACGATGAGGACATTCATCGACAGGTTCTACGCAATGGTCAACAGCAGAGACGGAGGGAGAATCGTAAACTTCGGTAACGTGAAGAAAGGTTCCGTACTCCTCACGTGCGGTGCAATCGACGGCTACATGACATACGGCGGAGTATTATCGAGAATTACCAAAACGATGATGTCAATGGGTGTCAAAGATATGTCCGGTTCGATTATCTGCGGAATCGGTCCCGAAGATGCCGAAAGTTCCGAGAAAGTTTCCGATTATATCGACAGCATAGAGTATCAGTTGGAGATGTGATTTTTTGCAGATTCCCGTTATCCCGCTCACCTCCGACAGCGAAGGAAACATTCTTTACGCCCGTTTCGAGGCTGACGGTGACGGACTGAAAATAACGGAAACATCTCCATTTAAAAGAGAGATGTTACCCCGTATCGGATACAGGGCACCTCTTCTCATTCTGGACGTAAAAGGACTTTCACGCGACAACATCAATCCCGACATTCTGAAACGTTTCAGAGTACGCGGAGCGTCTATGTGGCTCATGACTTCCGTCAACGATGCGGACGATGTCTTCGATGCTTTCAATTCAGATGCTGATGCCGTGTTAATGCCGTATCACAGGATATATTCCGAAGACGATCTTTTGGACATCCTGTCGGTATCTGATTCTGCAATTCCATCTCTTTTCGTCAAAGAAGGAAAATGTATCTGCCACGACGGAACCGAAGATGTACTTTCGGTTGCCGATTATCTTTTCGATACGGGATACACACGTATTGCAGTAATCGATACCGATTCGTCACTCTCATTCGAAGACTGGAAGAAGATATCCCAATCCGGAGATATCATTCCCTTCTCACGTAAATTCCACAGAAGCGTCTTCGAATACTTCGGTATGAAAGATGTGATTGAGTAAAATCAATCCAATCCTTTCACGATCTCCGCGAGATGCAGTCCGAACTTATACGCATCCTTGAAACACTTGGATTCGTCGTTGTCCGTACCTTCCGCAAGAGATTCTCCCGCCCAGAGACACCTGGTTCCGAAAGCGAATGCTCTGACAATCGAGATAATATTCTCAAATCTCGGATTCCTCGAACCTCCGTTACAAAGTAACGCAACATATTTCGGAATATTCGGCTCATCCACCGATTCCCACCTGCATTGGAATCTGTCGATTACCTGTTTGATAATCGAAGAAGGTCCCGAAAAATACACAGGCGTCGCTATGATGAATAAATCCGAACAGTCGAATGCATCGTAGATCACCTGCATATCATCCTGCATGTAACATGAATCCGTATCGATGCATCTGTTACATCCGTTGCAGTGGTGGATATCCATCAAAGCGGGTCTGATTATGTCTACCTCTATACCGTTCTCTTCCAGTGCATCGCAAACCGCACGACACTGGGCCTCGGTGTTACCGTCGGCCCTAGCACTCCCGACAACGACAGCAGCTTTCATCAGTACACGGATTAATGTGAACAGTTTTAATACTTGGCTACCATAATTAACCTGGTTGAAACGGAGTGTGTCGTCATATGGACGGGGATGATGGTTTTTCAAAATACAAAGGAATGGTATTCCCCAGAAATGTTCTCGTAGGACACGGTACGCTTCCGCAGATTTCCGACATGTGTAAAGACTTCGGTTTTACCGGAGAGGGAATGATCGTCACAGGCGATAAGACCTATGAGGCAGCGGGAAAGCTCACTGAAGAATACATGAAGGATGCCGGTTATGATATAACCGTAAAAATGACCGGAAATGCAACGTTGGCGAACGTCGACGATGTAGTAAACACCGGAAAAGAAGTCAAAGCGAAATTCATCCTCGGAGTAGGCGGCGGAAGCAAAATCGATATTTCGAAAATGGCGGCAAAACAGATGAAAGTACCTTTCATCAGTATTCCCACGTCGGTGGCACACGACGGTATCGCTTCCGGAAGAGCTTCGCTTAAATTGGACATCGGACCCAAATCCGTGGATGCGGAAGTACCGATGGGTATTCTTGCAGATTCCGAAATTATCTTCAAAGCCCCGTACAGATACCTCGCATCCGGATGTGCGGATGTTATCTCAAACATAACCGCACTCAAAGACTGGGACTTCGCCAGAAGAATAAAGAACGAACCGTTCAGCACATCCGCATATGCATTGGCGGAGATGTCCGCAAACACAATCATTGACAATTCCAAACTCATCAAACCCGGCGTGGAAGAAAGCGTATGGATCGCGATGAGACCTATCATCATTTCGGGAGTATCCATGGCCGTCGCAGGCAGTTCGAGGCCTACGAGCGGTGCGGAACACATGTTCTCGCATGCTTTGGATATACTTCACCCGGGACGTGCGATGCACGGCGAACAGTGCGGTGTGGGTTCCATCATGATGATGTATCTCCACGGCGGAGATTGGATGAGAATAAGAAACGCTCTGAAAGACATAGGCGCTCCGATCTGTGCGAAGGACCTGGGTCTTAAGAGCGAGGACATAATAGATGCTCTCGTGGAAGCACGTAACATCAGGAAAGACAGATTCACGATTCTCGGCGACACAGGCCTTACGCGTGACGTTGCCGAAGTGGTTGCAAAGACCACTATGGTGATCTGAAGGTGATGTGATGGTATTGATAACATTGATTGGAAAGGAACAGGCACATATCGGAAACAGATTCTATTTTATCGGTCCGCTGACCGAATGCAGAGACTGCAAACTCAAAGGTGTGTGTTTCAACCTGGAACCGGGACATCAGTACGAAGTCACAAAGCTGAGGGATACCGAGCATGACTGCGAAGTATTCAACGACAAAGTGAGAGTTGTCGAACTTGAAAAGATTCCCACGAAAGCGACGGTTCAGAAGAAAGTCGCAATCGAAGGAAGCATGATTACATACGAGAGCAACGACTGTGCCAGACTAGGCTGTGAGCACTATGCGGAGTGTCACCCCGTAGGATTGGAAAACGGAGACAAGAGGACTGTTACCGACATTATCGGTAAAGTCGACTGCCCCGTATTCGACAGCCTCGTGTTGGTTAAGTTGGACTGATTTTTCAGGAAATTCTTTCCCGGGATCGTCAAAATAACAATACTTTCAGTCCGACTTATATCATAATTTTATTATGAGCCAGACTGTAAAATAATTTTATAAATGTCGGAGAGACGGCGGATGTTAATCCGCCGTTTTCTCCCGAAAGGTTTAGAATTTCTCTCCCGTGATTCTCTCGTACATGTCTGTATAGAGTTTGCTCACACGGTCGATAACGTCCTGAGGTAACGCAGGTATATCCGGCTCGGGAAGTCCCTTCTCACGGGCTTCCATAAGCTTCTCGTGGTATCCGATGCTGCGGTAGTACTGTCTGACGAATTCTTTTGATAATTCAACAACATTTCCGTTCGCATACTCTGCGGAATCCCACCAACGGTCCTCGTCGAGTGTACCGAAGGTATCGATGAGCATCAGATTGCGGTTTTCATCGTATCCGAACTCTTTCTTACCGTCGCAGTGAATAAGTCCCTGTTTCGCGACTTCTTCGCCGATGATCTTATCGACTTTCAGAATTGTGTCAAGAATTCCTTTGTAATCCTCGTCGCTCAGTCCTGCAATATCCTTTGCTTCAGCCTCGGTCAGCTCACGGTCGTGTGCTTCCAGCTTTGTTGTACACTCAAGGAACGGTACGGGGAGTTTCTCTCCGTAGACAACCTTGTGATCCTTGGGGAATCCGAGCTGTTCCGCAGTGATCTTTCCGGCTTTGACACGGTCCATCAGCGAACCTGCTGCGTAGTGCCTGCAGATGACTTCCAACGGAATGAGGTAGTTGGTTGTAGTCTGATCGATCTTATCGTAATCTTCGATGATTCTGAACCTCTTCACTCTCATCCTGTTCGGAGGAAGATACTCGATGAAGTGGTTCTTGATTCCCTTTGATTCGAGAAGTGTGAACCAGTATTTTGCGGTCCTGCAGAGAGTCTCACCCTTGTGGGGTATCTGCGAAGGGATAATCTTGTCGAAGACGGAGATGTTGTCCGTGAAGACGAATTCCAATGTGTTTTCGTCTACGGCATAGACCTCCTTGACCTTGCCTGTCCTAATGTGCTCCATATTGAATCCGAATCGAACGGATGATATTAATATGTGCATTCACAGAGTTCAATTCTTATGAAGAATCCGATTTTCCGCATACGGGACATCCTGTTTTACGTGAAATCGGTACCTTTTCGAAGGTGTTCTCGGAGAGATCGATTACTAATAATTCACCTTTGAGATTCTTACCTGTGCCCGTGACGTACTTTATGACTTCGTTAGCCTGGATCGATCCTATAACGGAAACTGCGGAACCGAGAGATACTTTCTCTCCGTCGCCTTTACCGAGAATGCAGGAAAGACACGGCGTGAATCCCGGAAGGATGAACGTTACCTGTCCGTACATTCCGTTGACTCCTCCGTGTACCAGAGGAATGTGATTTTTCACACATTCTTCATTGAGAATCAATCTTGATTCGTTGGAATCTAAGCAATCTACGGCGATATCCGCTCCGTCAAGGAAATCACGTACTGTATCGGAAGTCAGACAGTAATCATGTACCGTGACTTCGGCTTCCGAATCGATATGCAGTATCCAATCCCTCATCGACAGTACTTTCTTACCTGTCTTCCCGCAGTGTACGAACTGCCTGTTCAGGTTTGATTCTTCAATAACATCGTTATCGATCAGTGAGAAATGTTTCACACCCGCCATGCACAGCTGTGTGATTACATTGGATCCCAATCCTCCGCATCCCGCAACCGCTACGTGTACATTGTTCAATGCTTTCTGTCCTTCTTTGCCGAAGAGCGGGAGCTGTCTCGAATACCTCAAAGAATCCCTCTTACGAAATCTTCAATCATGGAAATTACAGACGAAGCGGACTGTTCTCTGATTTCCTGTCTGCTGCCTTTGAAATGATGCTCTGCGGAGATACATCTCGAACCGTCGGTTACGGACATCCATACAGTACCTACGGGTTTTGTTTCGGTTGCACCGCCGGGACCTGCAATTCCCGTTACGGATGCTGCTATGTCTGTTTTGAAAAGACATACACAGCCCGTTGCCATCTCGACAGATGTTTCTCTGCTCACCGCACCATATTGATTCAGTGTTTCAGGCTTCACACCCAATAAAGACATTTTGGCTTCGTTGGAATATGTTACCGCAGAGCCGAGAAAACACTCGGAAGAACCGGGAATGTCCACGATGTGAGATGAAATCATCCCTCCCGTACAGGATTCCGCCAGAGAAAGAGTGAGTTTTTTCTCTTTCAGCAGTGAAAGAAGATCAGATGCTGTCATCCCAATCACCGATTGACTTCATCCTTCCGATACCGTCGATGATGTCGATAACATCCGCAACGGGAGCGGGAATCAACGATCTCCAATCGCCGCCGTCAATCATTCTCTTACGTACTTCGGTTCCGGAGAATTCGCTGCGGTTGTACAGCGGTGCTTTGCGTACTTCGTATCCCGCTTCCTGGAAGAGACGTCTCGTACTTGCGTTGTTTGAGTATACGATAGTAAACGGAGGACAGATTGATTCCACGTGAGAAACCCATACAGAATATCTGTTCAGATCTTCTACGGGAACGATGATTGCGTTTGATATTCCTTCGGCTTTGAGTGTCTCGGATATCATAAGATATCTTTCACCTGCCGTGAAGGGATTATCCGAAGTGTGCGAACGCTGCGCACTGCCGATACCGATAATCACATGATCGCATTCTGCCGAAACTTTTCTGATAACCTCTAAATGTCCCCTGTGCAGAGGCTGAAACCGTCCGATAATCAGTGCGTCGTTCTCATGACCGCGAATCATGCGCATGATTATCGCCATATGAATCGGATGTTAAATAAGGAATGGTTCATATTGTGCAGTAAAACTTCCAAAAATCAAATAACGGTTTACGAAAGCCATATATTTTATTATTTGATTATAAACTCAAATGACCTCGGGAAAGATGGACAGGGTGCTGATAGCGTGCGTTACGTACGATACCAATAAGATTACCGCATCAGCGGAAGAGTATCTGGCGGACCGCGTCTATCTTCTGTGCGACTGCGAATCCAAAGAAAACGAAACCGCGGAACTCTATCAGGCGTTCTGCGACGAAACCGCAGACAGGATAAGGAACATTCCGACACATCCCGAGATTGTAGGAAGATGTCTCAATCCCTATGATTATCCTTTACTTCTGAGGCAGATTGAATCCATTATCGAAGAAGAAAATCTTTCCGATCCGAATCCCGCAATATACATCAACATCTCCGCAGGAACACCGGAATTTGCGTCTGCGGCTACAATTATCTCGATGTTCCATGACAATGTAACATTATTCAGCATAAACTCAAAGGAATTCATGAAGGATGAATTCACGGTAATGAAGCATCACCTCGATGAGAAAAAAGACAACTATTCCATCGAATCTCCGAAAGCCATCGTAAGATACAAAGAAAACATTCCGCGCAGAGATTTGGTTGTGGGATTGAAAGTGTTTTCCGAAATGAATCCCAACGAAAGACGTGCCAAAGACGTTATAGAAAATCTCAAGAAACACAATGTGTGGATGAGAGAGGACAAAGTATCCAACGAACACGTCTATTATCTGCGTGATTTCGTGGAAAGATGGTTGGAATACGGTTGGGTCGTCAAATGCGATTCGAGAGATTCGTACAGAATAACCGAAACGGGAAAGGTTGTAATCGATACATTCTACAGATTCGATCTCAATGTTATAATTCCGAAGTAAATGTTTGAGTAAAAAATCAAATTTACATTTTTAACATAAATCGCCTTTATTATCGTCTCCGCATATACCATTCCGGGGGCTGTATAATCACCGGAAAAGACCGCGAGTGCTGCAGTGACATGTCATGTGCCTGCAGCAAAGAGGACAGGAAGATCATTGATACTATCCTGACGACAGGAGAAAACAGGATACCGTTGAAGAGCAAGACCGCAATGACGTTCGGAAGGGTGTTGTTCTTCTTTGTAGCAGGTATCGCTGCGTTCATTGTGATGTGGGCTGTCGTTGCGACAATCTATAATGAATACTTCATGTACGCTCTCAAGTTCCCTACACCTGTTGCAGTGTGGGACAAGCTCGTCTCTCTTTTCGCCGATGGATCCACAATCAGCAGCATCCCCATTACCGAACATCTGAGGTCGAGTTTATTCAGATGGATAATCGGATTCCTGTTGGGATTCACGATCGGACTTACGTTGGGTGTCATTCTTTCCTCCAATGACAAACTGTACGATTTCGGAATGGTTCCTGTCAGTATCTGGCAGATGATTCCGAGTCTCGCATGGATGCCTGTGACGATTCTTCTCTTCGGTTTCGGAGACAAATCGGCGATTTTCATCATTTCCGCTACGGTGATTGCACCTATTGCGATTAACGTGGCAAACGGTCTAAGACGTGTTCCCCCCGTATACAGAAAATTATCCCTGATGGGAGAAAAAGACTGGTTCGTCAGGATGTTCGGCGTTATGATTCCCTACGCATCGTTGGATGTTGTTGCGGGACTGCGTATCGGTATGGCGAACGGATGGAGAACTCTGATCTCTGCGGAAATGGTCGTCGGTGTCGCAAGAGGATTGGGTTTCTCCATAAGCATGGCAACTGAACACTCGTCATATGTGACGGCGTTCGCATGTATCGTGATAATCTGTACGGTCGGTGTGATTATCGACCGTATTATCCTGGCTAACGTTGAAAAATACGTCCGCAGGAAATCCGGAATGGGGGATGATTCCTGTTGTCAGTGATCGAGTTGGAACATGTATGGAAGACATACAAGAACCAGAAGAACACCGAAGCAAGAGTTGTTCTGAAAGATGTCAGTTTCAGCATCGAAAAGAACGAATTCGTCTCCATTCTCGGTCCTTCCGGATGCGGTAAGACCACGATTCTAAACATGGTCGCAGGTTTCGAAGGTCCCCTGATGGGAACTGTGAAACACAACGGAAAGCGCATCACGGGTCCCGGATTGGACAGAGGCGTAATGTTCCAGGAATTCAGCCTTCTTCCCTGGTCGAACGTTCAGAAGAATGTTGAATTTCTTATTCCTCAGAAGGGAACAACCGCGAAACAGAGGAAAGAAATCGCAGACCACTACATCGACATGGTGGGATTATCCGAACACCGTGACAAACTTCCGAATATGCTTTCGGGAGGAATGAAGCAGAGAGTCGCAATTGCAAGAACTCTCGCAATGGGTTCGGACACGTTACTCATGGACGAACCTTTCTCAAGTCTCGACAGACACACGAGGATGCACCTCGACCAGGAACTTCTCAGAATCTGGGAGAAAGAGAAGAAAACGATAATGTTCATCACTCACGACATCGACGAAGCGCTTCTCCTCAGTACGAGGATCATTATGCTTTCGTCGTCACCCGGCACAGTCGTGAATGAATGGGACATGACCGGCATAGACAAATCGGATCTGATGTCGGATGAAATAATCAGGATTAAAAAAGAGGTACTCAGAAGTCTGGACAGTACAACCGGTCCGGAACATACGGAGTGAATATTATGGAAGAGAAAACAATGAAGATTGCAGCGATAGCTGTCGTAGCCATTCTGGTCATCGGCGGTGTCGTCGCAGTCGTAGCAGCAAACAACAACGGAGGCGGCGAAAAAACCGCAGATGTCCGTATCGCATTCGCCAACTCGAGCGGAATGCAGCCTATGATTTACGCATACTATGCGGGACTCTTCGAAGCAGAAGGCATCACAGTCGACGCTACAATCACAAAATCAAGCGGACCCTGTGTAACAGCTTTCATTGCGGGAACAGTCGATGTGACATTCACATCACCCGAACCTGTCTTCAACGTTATCAACGACGGTAACATCAAAGGAAAGTACATCGGAAACAGCAGGCTTCCGGGAATCTCAAGCATGCACCTTCTCTACAACGATACAAAGATCGACACAACCAAGATGGTCAAACTTGCAGACGGATCCGACTCCACTGTGATTGATTTCGCTTCGCAGGTTGTCGATGAAACAGGTGCGGTAAAAGGAAAGATCGCACTTCACCTCGCATCCTCATACAGGACTGCATGGCTCGGATACGTCGAACTGCTCTACAGCGGAGGAACCGTTTACGGTGTCACGTACAAAGCAGGACAGATCAACGAGACCCAGTACAACAAACTGATGAACACAAACGATGAGAGTGTCTACATCGGATGCGCAGATTACGCAGCAGCCGCAGCGGCAACGACAACAGGTCAGTCACTGCTCGGTATCGGTTCCAACTCCGCAATGGCGAAGGCAGCCGATACGGCAAACGCAGATGCAGGTACAACAGACTGGAAGATCATGTCCACCCCGAGTCTTGTGGATTCCGGATTCGCTACAATCCTTGCCACCGATGAAATCCTTGAGAACAAGTTCGACGTAGTCGTAAAACTCCTCAGGGCAATCGACAAAGCCGGTGCACTCATGAGAGACCCCAGTACAGCCAAGATGGTTGCGGAGGTCTGCGCAGAGCGTATCAACGGTGAGGCAACGGAGAAGACAATCCAGGATGAACTTACATACTACGGCCAGGTTCAGTGGGATATCTGCTGGATCAACAATGTCGACGAAGTCTTCAACAACATCGCGAAGATTTCCGGTCTGAAGGGAAGCTTCTCGACCATTTACGACGTTGACATGGTCAAGAAACTTATGAAAGAAGTTCATTACGGTGCCAACTGGGAACGTAATGCGAACTGGGACCTCGTTTCAGCCTGAGTTCCTCTGTGTGCCGGGGAAAACCCCGGCACACAACCAAACCTTTAACGGAAAAGGTGGTCGGATGTCCGATAACTGTTGCTGCGGAAAAAGTAAGACGATAAAGACAGACAAGAAAATTGTCGTTGAATACATGTATCTCGATCTGAAAACATGCACGAGATGCGTAGACAATATGTATGTGCTCGAAAGGACACTCTACAAGATCATACCCACTCTGGCACTTGCAGGATACAAAGTGGATCTGAGAAGGATTGAGATTACCGATGAAGAAGTTGCAAAAGAACACCACTTCATCAGTTCGCCTACAATCCGTGTCAACGGATACGATATCTGCGACACTGTTACGGAAAGCGACTGTGACTGCTGCAGCGATATCTGCAACACGGACGTCAACTGCCGTGTCTTTGAATACGAAGGCGAGAAAAGCGAGGTTGTTCCCGAGAGTATGATTATCGAGAAGATAATGAAATACTCCTCATCGGAACCCGCTGTTTACGATAAAGAATACGTTATGCCTGAGAATCTGAAAAGATTCTTCTCCGGAAAAAAGAAGGATGACGGCATAAATATAATCAAAAAACGCTGCTGCTGAAGTGATAGAATGGTATGTGAAATCAATCTGTATTCCTCATTGTGCAACTGCCCGTCGAAAACCTGCAAAAGGAAAGGTAAATGCTGTGAATGCGTGAACTTCCACAGGTATGACGAAACGGAAAAACTGCCGTACTGTTTCAGGAGCAGATGGGTGCCTAAGACCGAAGAATGAGTCTGCATCCGTCTTTTTGATATTTCTGTTACGGGCGATATGTCGGACGGATAATTCCGTCCGATGTGTCACCGATATTTTCTCTGAGCCAGATCAGAGATTTACACTCACGGAAATCTGAGTGTATCTGAAAAAACAAACCGATCCCCGGGCATAAACGCCCGGGAACCGTTTAACGGTTTTACTGAGGTGCGGGGTTGCTGTCGTTCACTACATCCACGGTAGTCACGGGTGCAGGTTCTTCGGCAACAGTCTCGACTGTTTCCGCTTCTGCGGGAACATCCTCGACGGGTTTGGTGTATTCCGCTACCACGGGAGGCTCAAGCCTTACCGCAGTGGAAACACCGTCTTTCTGCAGAGGCAGAAGTTTGTCCATGTACTCCTGCTTCCTGGCACAGTCGACGAATGCGTGTTCGATGACATCACGGAAGGTCTCCACGAGAACGATTTCCATGTTCTTGTAGTACCTTGTCTCAATCATCACATCGTTTGCATTCTCCTTAGGAATGAGCACTTTGGTGATTCCCGCATCTCCGGCAGCCTCGAGTTTTGCGGTGGCACCGCC
>CAZDCU010000021.1:1288-9916 GCA_964504055.1 uncultured Methanomassiliicoccales archaeon | reverse complement strand
TTCCCCTGACGTTGAGACTTCCGGTCATTGCGATGTTCTGGTGAATCGGAATGTTCTCCAATGCAGAGATAATCGCAGTCGTAATCGTGATGGAAGCACTGTCTCCCTCCACTCCGTCGTATGTACCGATGAACTGAAGGTGGATATCCATGTCGGATATGTCCGCAATGGCGTACTTCTTGATGACAGCCGAAATATTGTCAACTGCTTCTTTTGCAATATCTCCGAGTTTACCTGTTGCGACGATGTGTCCGCCCTTCTTTGTCTGCGAAGGTGCAACCTCAGCGACAATCGGAAGAACAATACCCGCATACTCAGCCATGTTCGAACTTGCGTTGAGTGCGGCAAGACCGTTAATCATACCGACTTCCTCACCTGTTGTTCTGAACATGTCGTATTTCTTGTGTGCTTCTACGACACGGTCGGCCATCTGCTTCTCGAGGCTTCTCGCAGTCCTTCTTGCGGTAAGAACATCTTCGATTCCGACAACCTTACTGCCTCTCTGTACGGCGATATCTCCGGAAACACGGACAAGTCCTCCGAGTTCCCTGAACCTGAGTGTGAGCTCTCCTTTCCTTCCGGAACGGCGCTGAGCCTCTCTGATGACTTCTCCCACGGCGTATTTGTCAAAGGGAGGAATCTTTCCGTCCTTCTTGACTTCCTGAGCGACGAATCTGCAGACGTTGGTACGGTTCTCCTCACTGTCGATCATTGTGGTCTTCATGTAGACTTCGTAACCGTATCCTCTGATCCTCGACCTGAGTGCCGGGTGCATTCCCTGAAGAGCATCGAGGTTACCCGCACAGACGAGAACGAAATCTGTGGGAACGGGTTCACTCTTGACAAGAGCACCCGATGACCTCTCCGACTGACCTGTAATGCATGCCTTCTTCTCCTGCATGGCGGTAAGAAGTGCCTGCTGCGATTCCATCCTGAGCATGTTGATCTCATCGATGAAAAGCACACCTTTGTTGGCTTTGTGAATTGCACCTGCTTCAAGCCTGTCGTGGGAAGGTGTCTCCAATCCTCCCGACTGGAACGGATCGTGTCTGACATCTCCGAGAAGTGCACCTGCGTGCGCACCCGTTGCGTCGATAAACGGAGGCATATCATTTGCCTCATGACCTACCAGTAACTTGGGTACGATGGCTACTTCCTGTCTCTGACCGGGTGTCCTGAACACCATGTAGACAAGGAAAGAACCTATCAGTGCAATCCAGAGAATCGAAGAATCCCCTGTCATGAACATGTAGAGCAACGCAAATCCGAAGATTGCGATGATGAGATAGAGCGCAGTGTTGTTTTTCTGATTTCTCTGTGCGGCAGCCTGTGCCTTCTGTTCGTTGACAATCGGCTTACCTCTTCCGGCAGGAAGAACACGTATCCTCGGTTCGTTGAAATCTTCGGGGTTGTGATATGCGATGACATCCTGAAGCTCTCCTTTGGGGAGGTATTCCGTCATTGCGTTCGCAAGCATCGACTTACCCGTACCGGGTTCGCCTATGAGCATCACATGCCTCTTCTGGGATGCGGCCTTCTTGACGATTTCGACAGCCTCTTCCTGTCCTATGACCTGATCGGCCTTGACTTCAGGAATGGCAATATCGTCTGTTGTACGGAATGTCTGTCCCTCGATCCATGTCTCGATAGGGACCTTACATTCCGTTTGTTTCTCTTCGCCCATTCTCGTCCTCCATGCGTATGTGTATGGAGCACCTTATACACGAGAGAATATAAGTTTGTCCTTAATGTCACACGTGCGACACGGGAATCAGTAGCGGTTCTTCTGAAGCTTTCCGTCTTTCTTCTGACGCATGACGGTTGTACCCTGGTTCTTGGCGAGTTCCTTGGCGTATGCCTCTGCCTCGGCCTTGGTGGTGAATCTCTTGGTGGCTTTCTTTCCGCCTTCGATCTTTACCTGCCATCCTCCGTCAGGGTGCGGGGAAACGAACTGCCTCTTCTTCCTCTCGGACGCTGCGGATTCGGATTTTCCCTCTGTCTGGGTCTTCTTCTCTTCAGTGGCTTTCTCAACCATTGATATCAATCTCCGTGAAAATATAGTGACGTCAAATTATAATACGTTTTTTCATTTCCGTACATTATGTACGGCGGACCTGAAGAGGCAATGAAAAAGGCAAGGAACCAGGCTTCAAGTAACAACAGCGACGGTGCCATCAAGACACTTGAGGCATACCTTGAGAGCGATCCCCACAATATCGAAGTAAGGATGCTCCTTGCGAACATTGCATTCAACGCCCTTATGCACAATTATGCGATAATGCAACTCGGAATCATTCTCGACCTGGATCCCGACAACGAGGATGCAAGAAGAGCGTTGCTTACGATATACAAGAATGATAAGAAAACCGTGAAACAGGCTCACGACCAGTTCCGCTATCTCCTGGAGAGACATCCCGAAGATCCGGATCTTCTGAACAGCTACGCCATATTCTGCAGACTTCAGCTTCTTGATAACAGTAAATCCGAGGAATATTACCTCAAAGCTATTGAACTTGATCCGAACAGAGCGGAATTCCATCTCAATTATGCGATTCTTCTCGTAAACGATCTCAAAAAGTACACACTCGCAAGGGAACATTTGGAAAAAGCCCTCGAACTCGATCCCGACAATACGAAAGCAAGAGAGGCTCTCAACAAACTTCTGAAGAAGAAATTCCCGAACGATGTCGAGAAGAAAGGATTCTTTTCGTTCCTTCGGAAGAAATAAATCGCCGATAATCCCTGTTAACATCGTTAACTGTTTATATCACCATACGGATAATCACTTTAAATCGTTGAAAAACGAAGGTGATATTGATGAAAACATGGAGATGCAAAGTCTGCGGCGAGATTGTTAAGAGCGAAATTTGCCCTGCGAAATGTCCCGTCTGCGGTGCGTCCGGAGACAAATTCGAAGAAGTAAAAGATCAGGAATGGGTCTGGGCCTCCGAACACAAGGTAGGCATCACCGAGGGTGTTCCCCAGGAGATCATCGACGGACTCAGAGCAAACTTCCAGGGAGAATGTACCGAAGTGGGAATGTATCTCGCAATGTCGAGAGTCGCGTTCCGCGAAGGATATCCCGAAATCGGAATGTACTGGAGACAGGCAGCTTTCGAAGAGGCCGACCACGCATCGAGATTCGCGGAAATGCTCGGTGAGGTTGTCACCGACAGCACAAAGAAGAACCTTGAAATGAGGGTCGATGCCGAATTCGGTGCCACCATGGGAAAGACCGAACTTGCGAAGAAAGCAAAAGAACTCGGTCTCGATGCAATCCACGACTCCGTCCACGAGATGGCGAGGGACGAAGCAAGGCACGGAAAAGCCTTCAAGGGACTCCTTGAGAGGTATTTCAGCTGAATATAACCGGGAGGGAAACCTCCCGAAAACACATTTTACCGATTGACTTCTCAGTAAATGGGAAGAATTTTTTAGATAAACATCGAATAGCAACACAAGGAGATGTCAATATGCCGAATATCAAAGGAACGAAGACAGAACAGAACCTGCTCACAGCCTTCGCCGGTGAGAGCGAAGCAAGGAACAAGTACACTTACTATGCCTCACAGGCAAAAAAGGAAGGTTACGAACAGATCGCTGCCATTTTCACCGAAACGGCGGACAACGAGAAAGAACACGCAAAGATGTGGTTCAAAGCCCTTCACGACGGCTGTGTACCGAAGACCGCGGAAAATCTCAAAGATGCGGCAAACGGAGAGAAATACGAATGGAGTACAATGTACGCCGAGTTCGCAAAGACCGCAAGAGAAGAAGGATTCGATGAAATTGCGGCTGCATTCGAGGGTGTCGCAGGTGTCGAGAAAATCCACGAAGAGAGATATCTGGCACTCCTCAAGAATATTGAAGAGGGACTTGTCTTCAAGAAGGATAAGGTTGCCATCTGGAAGTGCAGAAACTGCGGACACGTTCACGTCGGAGAGGAAGCTCCCGAAGTGTGCCCCGTGTGCAAACACCCCAAATCGTACTTCGAACTGAAAGCTACGAACTGGTGACGTATTCCTGAGAATACAGTAAACCCTTTACAGATGCCGGACGGGCATCCGCAGAATCATCTGAGACGGATTGTCTCAAGATTCTGCGGTGCTTTCGTCTCAATCTTGTATTTCTGATAAATCGACGAAGCAAGATCGACACACTTGCGGTCTTCACCGTGACCGATGATAATCTTCGAAGGTCTCGGATCCAATTTCGCGATGTATGTCATCAGCTGCTTACGGTCGGAGTGTCCCGAGAATCCGTCGATTGTGATGACATTCATCAGAATCTTCAGATTCAGCGTTTTACCGCCTTTTCCGCCGAATGAAATTTCTTTTCTGCCTCTCTGAATCGTACGTCCGATTGAGTTTTCACTCTGATAACCTACGAACAGCAGCCAATTGTTGGGGTCGTCCGCCCATTCCTTGAAGTATTCCATAACAGGACCGCCTGTCATCATACCGCTTGTGGCGAGAACGATACAGGGATCGGGCGAGTGACAGATTTCTTCCCTCATATCCGATGTTTCGACACGCTTGAAAATCGGCGAAAGGAACGGGTTGTCGTTCTGCTGGAAAATCTTCGTCTTAAGCTGACTGTTGAGATATTCGGGATATGCGGTGTGGATTGCGGTTGCTTCCCAAATCATACCGTCAAGATAGACAGGCATCTTAGGGAGTTTTCCTGTACGCATCATCTCTTCGATGACAAGCATAACTTCCTGAGACCTTCCCACGGCGAAAACAGGAATCAGAACCTTACCGCCGTTTTCCGTTGCTCTCTGAAGGATATCACACATCTCCGTCGATGCGTTGGCTCTTGTAGGCTGTATATCGCTGTGTCCTCCGTATGTCGACTCCATAACGAGCGATTCCAAACGGATGAATTTCGTATTGGCGGGATTGAACAGCCAGGATTTCTCGTATTTTGTATCTCCTGAGAACGCAACATTGTGGAATCCGTTGCACAGATTGAAGTGTGCAATCGAAGAACCGAGAATGTGTCCCGCGTTGTAGAACGTAAGCCTTACATCGGGTGCGATATCCGTTGTCTTATCGTACTGTAAAGGAATAACGTGAAGAATCTCGTTTCTCACATCGGAAGCATCGAAGGGTGCCTTCTTCGCCTCACCGAACATGAGTTTGATGGAATCCAACTGAAGCAGTGCCATAAGATCTCTTGTCGGCGGTGTACAGTAGACGGGTCCTTCGTAACCGTATTTGTACAGAACCGGAAGCAATCCGCAGTGGTCCATGTGTGCATGAGTGATAACCACTGCATCGATATCGGTAATGGGCTTCATCTCAGGCACGTTGAAATAAGGTGTAGCGTCAGATGAAGGATCCAATCCGCAGTCGATGAGAATTTTGCTTTCTTTGGTCATCAACAGAGAACATGACCTTCCGACCTGCCTGAATCCTCCGAGGGATGTAATTCTTACAAACTGTTCGCCGCTGTCGATTGTCGCCCTGTTGATACGCCTTCCGATACGGCGCATAATATCGGATCTCTCGTCACGGCTGTATCTCAGATAACCGCGTACATCGCTTATTGTCTTTGAAAGAATAGGGGGAGAACGTTCCGCCTTGACATTCCAACCGGTTTCCTTCTTCATTTCGTTGAGAAGCTGACCGCCTTTTCCTACGATAACTCCGGGGTTTTTCGCTTCTACAGTAACAACACCTGTATCATAATCAAAGAACAGACCGGTAATCTCCGCCTCTTCGGGGGATTTGCTTCTGATCATGTTCTCCACATCATCGGAGTTTCCGAGCATGGTCGGATCCGGACGGATGTCGAACCTCTTCTTGAGTTCGGTAGCCAGCATCTTCGTGATGTTTGTATTCTCCGAGAATTTCTCGAAATCTTTCGAATAGATGACTATCGTGGGGCCTTCCACTTCGATGGAGGTAATATCCAATTCGGAAGGAACTATGCGCCTAATGTCCTCTCTGAGGTTGGCAAACAATCTATCTGTGTTCATATGAATTAAACCCCCTGTCAAACGGGGAAAATGTGTTTGAAAGAAAGGAGTTTGGAGATGGGAATTAACTCATCTTACGGGGTAGTTGATACCGAGTTCGACGGCACGTGCCTTGATGTCATCCTTGGGGATCCACCTGAATCCGTCCTTGTTGATGACTGCGATAAGCATACCGTCTCCCGAAGCGGAATCCCTGTTCATCGCGGCGTGAAGTGCTTTGATGACAACGTCCCTTGCCTCATCCTCGGAAAGGTCGGGCTTGTATGTCGTCTCGAGTGAACCGAGTGCGAAAACAGATCCGGAACCGACGGACATAACATTGTCCTCGATGTATCCTCCCGCTCCGTCGATGCTGAAGATGTGACCTCCGGTTCTGTCGTAACCGCCGATGATGTGTCCGACGTAGAAACCGTTACGGATAACGTTCGCCACAAGGGTAGCTGCGGCATTTACCGACATCGGTGCGCCTTTCCTCATGGAGTACAGGGCCACTTCGCTCTGGATGTATCTTACCATGAGCTGTGCATCTCCGACAACACCTGCGATGGTCATACCGAGGTTGTCTGCGATCTTGTGGACTTTCTGGACATCCGAGTGGGCGATCATGTTGCTCATAGTCGCTCTCTGATCGGAAGCGAGGATGACTCCGTCTTTGTATTTGATGCCGATTGTGGTTGTTCCGGTTTTGAGAACTTGTTCTTCAGACATGTATTTACCTTCCAGAATAAGGATTCCGTCAAAATACAGCTGTCCAGAAGGGACATCTGCAAAACCTCGATTATTTCATACCTTATATAGTTAATGGGAGGATTTCCGATTGGTTTTCGGGAGGTCTGAATCTCCGTGAAAACCGTGTGCTGGGATAGGACGACAGTTCCCATTCACGGAACCCGCAGTTCCGCATTTTAACAACCTTCGGAAAACGCAATTCTCCCGCCGCAGTATATAAAAGGGTACGTGAAAGACGTTATAAGCACGGTGCATTATCCTCATTCTATGAAGGTACTGCTGATCAACGGAAGCCCCAGAAAAGAATGCACCTATACCGCACTCGAAGAGGTCGCCAAGACACTCAAAGAAGAGGGCATCGAGACAGAGATCATTACTATCGGCAACAGAACAATCGCAGGATGCAACTCGTGCAGATCATGTAAGAAAAACGGACGCTGCATCATCGACAACGACTCTGTGTCAGACATCGGTTCCAGGCTGGATCTTTACGACGGTTTCGTATTCGGTTCGCCTGTCTATTACGCAGGACCTTCGGGACAGTTACAGGCATTCATGGACAGACTCTTCTACGCTTACGGTTCACTCATGAGAGGTAAACCCGCAGCATGTGTTGTTTCATGCAGAAGGGGAGGTGCCAGTGCGGCATACGACCGTCTCAACAAATATTTCGCAATCAACGAGATGCCTATAGTCACATCTCAGTATTGGAACCAGGTCCACGGCAACACCAAAGAGGAAGTTCTCCAGGATCTCGAGGGAATGCAGACCATGCGTACACTTGGAAGAAACATGGCATGGCTGCTCAAATGCATCGATCTCGGAAAGAAGAACGATGTGACAATACCCGACAGAGAACCCTGGACGGCTACCAATTTCATCCGCTGACGGTCGGCCTACGATGAGAGTCGATGAAATTGACCTTCCCGACGATGCGATAGAAGCACTGAAAGAATGCGGATATGTCAATCTGCACCCTCCGCAGGAGAAAGCGATACCGATTGCCCTGGAAGGCAGGAATCTTGTGGTAGCGGTACCTACGGCAAGCGGTAAATCGCTGATAGGTTACACAGCGGCGCTTAAGACCATACTCGAAAAAAAGAGGAAAGTGCTGTATATCGTTCCTCTCAAAGCTCTTGCATCCGAGAAAAAGGAAGATATGGATCGTTTCTCGCATCTCGGGTTCAGGACGGCAATGAGTATCGGAGATTTGGATTCCGACGACAGATTACTCAAAAATGCGGATTTTATTGTTGCCACTTCCGAAAAAGCGGATTCGCTCATCAGACACGGAAGCCGTCTGATTGATGAAATCGGATTGGTAATTGCAGACGAAATCCATCTTATACACGACCCGGGAAGAGGACCTACACTGGAAGTCGCTCTCACCAAAATCAAGAGAAAGAACAGAGATGTGCAGATTATCGCTCTTTCTGCGACAATTTCCAATGCAAACGATCTCGCAATGTGGCTGGATGCCGACTTGGTAAGAATGGATTGGCGTCCGATTCCTCTCTACGAAGGAGTTTGTTTTGAGGGAGAGATTGTCTTCGGAGACGGGCGTACCGTAAATTTCGATCCGGGAAAGGACGAAATTTGGGCGATGATCGCTCAGACTGTTGGTGAAGGCGGACAGTGTATTGTTTTCGTCAATTCAAGACGTTCCACCGAATCATTGGCTGTAAAATATTCCCCGAAGATGAGAGCATTCGCAAAGAGAGAAATCTCAAACGAAGAGATGTCTTTCATTGAAGGCGATGCGGATTCCACTTCAATGGGAAGGAAACTTTCCGAATGCATTAAAGACGGAATGGCTTTCCACAATGCAGGATTAACCTCGAGACAAAGACATTACGTCGAGGAAAACTTCCGCAACGGAAACATCAAATGTATCGTAGCGACACCTACATTGGCCG
>CAZDCU010000021.1:0-1188 GCA_964504055.1 uncultured Methanomassiliicoccales archaeon | reverse complement strand
GAAAACTTCCGCAACGGAAACATCAAATGTATCGTAGCGACACCTACATTGGCCGCAGGTATCAACCTCCCGGCGAGACGTGTTATTGTGAGGGACACAAAACGTTTCGATTCGAACGCAGGAAGCGTTCCGATACCCGTAATGGAAATCAAACAGATGTGCGGACGTGCCGGAAGACCGGGTTACGACACATACGGCGAAGCGATACTTCTCGCCAAAAGCGCAACCGACCGCAAGAATCTGATGAATAATTACATCATGTGCGATACCGAGATGATTATGTCGAAACTCGGTAACGAGACGGTATTAAGAAATCACATTCTGGGTCTTGTCTCTGCAGGCGATGTTTCCACTTCCGAAGAAATCGTAGATTTCATCAGAGATACGTTCTACGGAAGCGAATCTCAGCTCTACGGCATCGACAGTGCAGTCGACAATGTCGTAGATTATCTCTGCGAAAATGAAATGGCCGAATGTAATGAAGATATCATCACACCGCGTCCCTTCGGAAAGAGGGTTTCAGATCTTTACATCGATCCCAAATCCGCTGTCATTCTGAAGGAAGCACTTGAAAAGATGGATGACGATACGGACGATCTTCCGATACTGCATGCGGTAGCATCTACGCCCGATGTCACAGGCCTTTATCCCAAAGTCAAGGACAAGGAAATGCTGTGCCAGATTGCATCCGATTACGAAGACAGATTCCTTATCGACACTCCCGAAGAAGGAGATTACAATTACGAATTTTTCATGAGCGATCTGAAAACAGCCGTACTGATTTTAGATTGGATCAACGAAGATAATGAGGACATACTCACCGACACCTACGGAATCGGTCCCGGAGACATAAGATCCAGAATAGACATGATGGATTGGTTACTCTACGCAATGGGAGAAATCGCAGTCTTATTCAAACCGGAATCGGTGAAAAGACTCCGCAAATTACTCACGAGAGTGAGATACGGAATTAAAGAAGAATTGTCTGAATTGGTCTCACTGAAAGGCATCGGAAGAACAAGAGCCAGATCACTCTTTGATAAAGGAATAAAATCAAGGAATGATATCCGTAACATCGATACGGAAGAGCTTGCTTCGGTACCCCGTATAGGCAAATCCCTTGCTTCGAAACTTAAAGAAGAAGTCGGAAACAAATCTTCCGAACCTGTGTACGAAGCACCGACTTCA
>CAZDCU010000020.1:0-26768 GCA_964504055.1 uncultured Methanomassiliicoccales archaeon | reverse complement strand
CCCACAATGACATAATCCGCACCTGCGAGTATTGCGGATGATGCGGAACCGCCCTGTGCGCCTACGCCGGGTGAGAGAATCTTCCTGTTTCCGATGATTTTTCTTATCGCTGCGATACGTTCGGGACGTGTCGCAGGTGCGATGAATCCCGCAACATTGCATCTTACACCCATTTCCGCCATCTCTTCCGCGTGAAGTGCGGTGAAGGTCTTTCCTCCCGGGTGGCTCATTTCGGTTACGGCGTAAATCTCCGCATCTCCCGCAGCTTTGACAGCTTCCTGAAGAGAATCTTCTCCGGGGAATGCGTGAACTATAACTGCGGAAGCACCTCTCTTAACCGCATTGCTTACAATCAGAGATACCGTGTTGGGTATGTCTGCAACCTTGAAATCGCAGATAACGTCGGTAATCTCGGAAAGTTTCGTGATCATTTCCGGACCCTCCGTAAGTACCAGAGGCCAATTTATCTTCACGGCATCGATGTATTCCGACACGCTGTCGACTACTGCCAATGCCTTCTTTCCGTCGGTCTCATCCAATGCCAAGACAATCCTGCTGTCCTTCTTCATATGATCGCTCTGACGTATCATCCGCACGTTATTAAAAGAAGGTGCCTATCTAGAATACATGGGCATCAAACGTCAGGAGTACGGTTCCGCCTGTAACGGAGAATTGGCTGAAGGCTGTAAACACTGCATGCAGGGAAGCAAGATGGTTCTCTTCATTTCCGGAAGGTGCAACACAGGATGTTTCTACTGTCCCGTGTCGTTCGAGAAGAAAGGAAAGGACGTAATCTACGCCGACGAGATGAAAGCCGAATGCAAGGAAGACATAATTTCCGAAGCTGAGTCAATGGATGCGACAGGTACGGGAATCACCGGAGGAGATCCGTTGCTGTGTGTCGACCGTACAGTCAGAGCGATTAAGATGCTCAAAGAACACTTCGGAAAGGAGCATCATATCCACCTGTATACTTCCACCGTAGACCCCGAAAAAGTAAAGATGCTTATCGACGCTGGATTGGACGAGATACGTTTCCATCCCCCTCTGGAACAGTGGAGTTCCATGGAAGGAAGCGGGTTGGAAGAAATCGTTAAAATGCCCATTGACGTAGGAATCGAAGTACCGGCACTCCCCGACGAGGAAGATAAATTATCCGCACTTCTGGGTTATGCAGAATCAATAGGAATCAAATTTGTCAATCTCAACGAGTTGGAATTTTCAGAGAGTAACTGGGACATGATGGATTCGAGAAAATACGAATTGAAGGATGAGTTTTCCTCGGCAATACTCGGTTCGGAACAGACGGCGATGAGGATGCTTGAAAAGTATCCGAAACTTTCCATTCATTTCTGCTCCTCGTCATTCAAAGACGGAGTTCAGTTACGCAACAGGCTCATCAGACGTGCGAATCATAATGCCGCTGAATATGACGTGGTAACGGAAGACGGAACGATTCTCAAAGGTCTCGTTTATGCCGACGATATCGACGCAGCCGCATCCCTTCTCAGGGACGAATACGATGTGCCAGACGAACTTATGTTCATTGATTACGACAAAAAAAGAATCGAAACCGCATCGTGGATTCTTGAAGAAATCTCAGAAGAACTGCCGTTCAAATGCTACATAACGGAAGAATATCCCACAGCCGACAGACTGGAAGTTGAGAGAACTCCTCTGAACTGAAGAAAAGAAGGGTTTGGGTAAAAGGTTTGAATTCCCTGATCGGGGATGAGGATCAGTTAACGCTGATACTCTGGATTTCGTGGTGCCTGTTTACGATATCCCTTGCTATGCGGAGGTTCTTACCGGCCTTGCCGATTGCCCTTCCTTTGAGCTTGGGGTCCACCGTGACGGTCGCGTGTGTGATGTTGCCGCGCTGTTCAATCTCGACCTTCTGGGGATCGTAGATGTGGAACACGTTCTTCACGAACTGTGCCGGATCATCTGAGTATTCCACGACCTGGATGTTCTTGCCCGTAAGATCTTTGAGCTTTATGACGTGCTCGCCTTTCTTACCGACGGCGGTGTTTCCCTGTCCTTTTTCCACTACATAGACGAGTTTGTCCTCTGTTTCCATGCAGTCAATTACGTTCGTCCTGGTCAGCGACTCAAATAACGAGATGTATCTGAGTGTGTCCTCCGTAAGTACGATATCGGCAGACATGATCTCACAGCGTTAAGATGTTGGAAGTACCTTTGTCGATGACCGCGAGAGCGGATACCGAGAAGGGCTTACCGCAGAGGGCGCCCAACTCCATGTTGTTGCCCTCGTAGACGTGTACCTTCACGCCTACATCGGCTGCCGTCAGCATTGCGCTGGGGCAGTTTTTCGATACGATGATCATCTGTGCCTTGCCGGCTTTTACTGCTTTCTCTGTCTGGTCCACTCCGAACGCGACTTCTCCTGTCGTGATCGCAGCTTTCAATGCTTTGCTTATGTCTATCATTGTTCATCCCCCGTTTCGGGTGTTTCGTTAACTGGTTTGTTCTGTCTCTCACTCTTCTTGGGAGTGTATTCCAGGTTGACGGCTCCGGTACCGAGTGTTACCGGCTGACCGACAATAATGTTTTCAGCCACTCCTTCAAGGTGATCCACCTCTCCGTTCATGGCAGCGCGCAGCAGGTGCGGTGTCGTAATTTCGAAAGCCGCCCTTGCCAACACACTCGATTTCTTACCGGATATTCCGTGCCTTCCGATGGCTTTGATGCAACCGTCGTTGGTCATCAGATCCGCTACGAGCATAATGTGTCTGATATCGACTGTACCTGCCGCAGACAGTGTGTCACGGGCCTCGTTGATGAGCGAGTTCCTTGCGGCTTCGATACCGAGAACGTCGGCCACTTCCAGCACACTGTTGGTCATGACCTTCTCTCTGTCGACACCTTCCACTTTCATTACTTCCTTCAGGTTCGATCCTTCTGTCACAAGGAAGTAACGGCCGTCTTTGTCCTTGTCTATGATTGCCCTTGTAATGCCGTCGATACCTTTGATCTTGGCCTGTTTGGTGGCATCGTAAATCTGCTGGAGCTTCTTGTACGAAGGTTCGTCCGATTTGATGATCAGATCGAATCCTTCGATTGTAATCAGTCCGCGGAGAACCTTGATCTTGTTGAGTCTGTCGTAAATGTCTTCGACTGTAACACCGCGGTCGTCCATCTTACGGACATCGGGCCTGATGATGAGCCTCATGTTGTTGATATCCGTGTCGATTTCGGCAACGTTGTTGAGAGCCGTAATCTCGATGTTGTATGACACGTGTTTCGCAACATTCTCATCCTCTGCCGCAAGACCTGTGAGAGGAATTCTCATCGAAGGTGTACTGGGTACACGCCTTGCATCCACAATCTCGATAAGCCTCGGAAGACCCGTTGTAACGTTGACGTTCGCAACTCCCGCATAGTGGAAAGTACGCATGTTCATCTGTGTACCCGGCTCACCGATTGAATGTGCAGCCATGATACCCACTGACTCATTGGGATCCATGCGGCGCCTGTCGTAGAGTTCGAAAGCCTTCCTGAGAAGCTTGTTGATGTCTTCGTCGGAGATTTCGTGTCCCTCGATACGTGCCGCAATATCCACTACGACTTTCAGCGGAAGTTCGATTCCGAGATCTGCGCACATTCCGAGGAGTTTGTTCTCTGTCTCGGAGTTCTTACGCCTCTTGGAAACGGGTTCCATGTGGATTTCCTCGACGGCTTCCTCTGCGGATGCTTTGGCTTTTGAAGATGAGGATCTGCTGCTGCGTCTGCCGATCTTTGTGATGACATCTGCAGCTTCCGCTTCCTCGATTCCCAGAGAAACGAGCTCGGAGACTCCTGCGTCCGCGATGGATTTCAGCGTGCTGAACTTGCCGATAAGGATATCTGCGGTGGCCTCACTGATTTCTCTTGCGAGCAATGCATTGTATGTGTCTTTCTTAGCCATTTCACTCACCGTCGCTGTAGTCGTTTTCCATCATGTCGTCGTCGATGTTTTCCTCGTCGTCAGACTCGTACTCCATCTCGTCCTTTTCACGTGTACCGTAGTCTTCTTTGTTGTCCACTCTGTCGAGCCTGATGAAGTCGTTGGCGGCTTCCTCGCCCAATGCTTCGATGAACAGATCATCGTAATCGATGACCTTTCCGCCCACCGCTCTTGCGGGGTCGGTTCCGTCCTCTCCGTATTTGAACTGAATGATTGTACCTGCAGTGTTCCTGACGGAACCGTCGCCGGTAAGTTTCAGATCTTCCAATGCGGAAATGAGCCTTCTCTGCATGTATCCCGACCTGGATGTACGGACAGCGGTATCGACCAGTCCTTCTCTTCCTCCCATTGCGTGGAAGAAGAACTCTGTGGCCGTAAGTCCCGACTTGTATGAGTTGCTGACGAATCCCCTTGCGTACGCTCCGAGATCCTCCTTCTTGAAGTGCGGAAGTGTTCTGTCTTCGTATCCTCTTGCAAGCCTGTCACCACGGACAGTCTGCTGTCCGACACAACCGGCCATCTGCGAAAGGTTGAGCATCGAACCACGGGCACCGGATTTTGCCATGATAACCGCAGGGTTGCTCATGTCGACGTTTCCGTTTTTGCTTGCGGCAACGATACGTCCTGCTTCGGTACGTGCTTCTTCGAGCTTTGCCTTGACTTTTACTTCGAGTGTTTCTTTCAGCGAACGTCCGGGATCCTGGTGGAGTGTTCCGTCGTTGTATGACTGAACGTATTCATCCACTGCGTCGATACATTCCTGGTTGAAGTTCTCGATCTCGAGTCTTGATTCTTCGGAGATATCCTCATCGTCGATACCGGTACTGAATCCGTGGTTCATGATGGAACCCAATGCGACTCTTGTAACCTGGTTGATGAACTGACATGCCCTGTCCGCTCCGTAGTCACGTGCGATACGGTCGAGGATCTTTCCTTTGCTGTTTCCGATACCTGCCTCATCGACGGTACCGCAGACAAGCTCACCGTTACTGATCTTGACGAATGCATCGTACTCACAGTTCTCTTTCTTACAGACTGCACATCCGCGGCAGATCTTTGCCTTGTACTGGATGTTGAGGTCTTTCGGGAGAATGATGGAGAACAGCTGCCTTCCGGTCCAGTATTCTTTACCGTTTTCGTCTTTGAAAGGCTCGGGAATCTCGATATTATCGAGCTTCATGATGATGTTCATCGCCTGAAGCCTGTCGAACCTGGGGTTGTAGTTGGTCAGGAAGTATGCTCCCGTGATATGATCGTGGATTGCTCCGATAATAGGTCCGCCGTACCTGGGTGACAGGATGTTCTCCTGAACCTGCATAAGGATACGCGCTTCCGCACGTGCTTCCTCGCTCTGGAGAACGTGGAGGTTCATCTCATCACCGTCGAAATCGGCGTTGTACGGAGGACAGACACAGAGGTTGAACCTGAATGTACGGCCTTCCATGACCTTTACACGGTGGGCCATCATTGACATTCTGTGCAGAGACGGCTGCCTGTTGAAGAGAACGACATCTCCGTCGATGAGCTGTCTCTCCACAGTGTAGTCGCGTCCGAGGTTCTCTGCGACTTCGATCGAGTTACGGTCGGAGACTTTGATCCTTCTTTCATCGGATCTGATGACGTAGTTCACACCGGGGACGTATTTCCACTTGAGGTTGTCAAGGAGATCCTTGTCGGCTTTGGTCTCGAAGGAACTCATCCTGTAGACGAACCTGTTCTGCTCGTCGAGACTGCAGAGGTGGTCGTAATCAAACTCCTGCTCTTTCTCCCTGATGTTGTCTTCCCATTCCTCGAAGATTGACCTGATTCCCCTCTTCTTGAGAATATCATTCTTCTCTGTGATGAGGATAGGTGTGATACCTCTCCTTACGATTGCCTTGACTTCGGGCATGTTCTCTCCGTAGATACGGACGGGAACAGTGAGCTCTCTCGCTGCGGGAATCGGGACTCCTACGTCGTTGATTGACAGCAGGGGATCCGGCGAAATGACCGTACGTGCCGAGAAGTTCACACGCTTACCCGACAGGTTGGATCTGAAACGTCCTTCCTTACCCTTGAGCCTCTGTGTCAGAGTCTTAAGCGGACGTCCGGATCTGTGCCTTGCAGGAGGTATTCCTGAGGTCTGGTTGTCGAAGTATGTAGTAACATGATACTGAAGCAGTTCCCACAGATCGTCGATGATCAGCTGGGGTGCACCTGCATCACGGTTCTCTCTGAGCCTCTGGTTGATCCTGAGGACATCGACGAGCTTGTGTGTAAGATCATCTTCGGACCTGTCACTCGAATCGAGTGTGATCGAAGGCCTTACTGTTACGGGAGGTACTGCCAGTGCGGTCAGAACCATCCACTCGGGCCTGCAGGTCTCGGGATCCATTCCCAGTGTGATCAAATCCTCATCGGGAATTCTCTCAAGCCTCTCACGTACGTCTTCGGGTGTGAGTTTGTGGTTCTCGGGACCCTCACGGAATGTTGTAGGCTTGTCGAGTTTGATCTTAAGCTGTTCCGCACCGCAGTGGGGACAGATTTCTCTTGCTGCGTCTTTTGCAGTACCCTTGGAGAAGAGCTTGATATCGGCGGAATCTCCTCCGAGTTCCTCCATCTGCTCCATTTTGCTCCTGGTCTGCTCGACCTGTTCCGCGGTAAGCATGAGCCTTCCGCATTTCCTGCATGTCGATTCCAGAAGAGACTTGATATCTTTGATGAAACCGACGTGGATTACGGGCCTTGCCAACTCGATGTGTCCGAAGTGTCCGGGACAGTCGTTGACCTTGCATCCGCATGTCTTACATGAGAGACCGGGTTCGATGACACCCATGTGGAGATCCATCAGACCCATCTCGATCGGATAGCCTTCATCGTCGTATGTATCGGCGGTGAGGACTTTTGTCGCCGACATTCTCCTGATCTCGTCGGGAGATACGCAGGAGAATTTGATCGATCCGATCCTCTTTGATATTCCGTGCATCATATTCATCTCAAATCCTCCAGCTGGAGCCTCATGGCGACACCGAGGGACAGAAGTTCGTCCATCAGCAGTTTGAATGCATAGGATGTCTGCACGAGGTAGATGTTGGTGTTCTCTTTACATACAGGACAGTAGAGCGATCCGCGCTTGTCCATGATTGCGATATGTCCGCACTTGGGGTTTCCGCAGACATACTGCTGCGTACCGTCCGATTCGTCGAGGAGACGGTCTTTGATGACCATTGCCGCTCCGTGTCCGATAAGACAGTCACGCTCCATCTCTCCGAACCTGAGACCTCCCTGCCTGGAACGTCCCTCGGTCGGCTGACGGGTGAGTATCTGCACAGGTCCTCTCGACCTGAAGTGCATCTTTCCGCTGACCATGTGGTGAAGCTTCTCGTAGAAGATCACTCCTGTGTAAACGTCTGTCTGAATCTTACGTCCGGTCCTTCCGTCGTACATGACCTCTTTACCGGTGCGCTTGAATCCGTTCCTGACGAGACCGTCACGGATTGAGTCCTCCCTCTCTCCGGAGAAGACGGTACCGTCGATGGTGCGTCCCTCCATTGCTCCGACTTTACCGCCGATCATCTCAAGGACGTGGGCGATGGTCATACGCGAAGGAATACCGTGGGGGTTGACGACGAGATCGGGTGTGATTCCGTCTGCTGTGAAGGGCATGTTCTCCTGGCTGACGAGCCTTCCGACAACTCCCTTCTGTCCGTGCCTGGAACAGAACTTATCTCCGAGTTCGGGGATTCTCTGATCCCTTACTTTCACACGGACAAGCCTTGAACCGTTTTCGGATTCTGTAATCATGACTGAATCAACGTATCCGAGTTCTCCGGGCCTGACGGTGACGGATGTTTCCCTCCTCTTCTGAGGTGTAAGGAAGTCTGTACCTTCCTCGTGGAACCTGGGAGGCGATGTCTTACCGATAAGAACATCCGAACCGTGGATTTCGGACTCAGGTGAAATGAGACCGTCTTCACCGAGTGAAGCGTATGCGAGATCCGCACGTGCTCCCATTACGTCGGGTGAGGGGATTTCGAAGTGATCCTCTTCTCCTCCGGGGTAACGGCGCTCTTCCGCACGGTATGTTCTCATGAAGGTAGATCTTCCCAGTCCTCTCTGAACAGATGACTTGTTCATAACGAGAGCATCTTCGATGTTGTATCCGTGGTATGAAAGAACCGCGATACAGAAGTTCTGACCTGCCGGCCTGTGGTTGTATCCCATGAATTCCATGGTCTGTGTCTGTACCATGGGCTTCTGCGGGTAGTGGAGCAGGTGACCGCGTGTATCGGGTCTGATACGGTAGTTCGCTGCGGGCACTCCGAGTGCCTGTTTGGCCATTGCCGCACCCAAAGTCACACGAGGTGATGAGTTGTGCTCAGGGTACGGGACAAGACCTGCTGCGACACCGAGAATGACCATCGGGTCGATTTCCATGTGGGTGTGCTCTTCCGTGAGTTTGCAGGGAACGGTGAATTCTTCGTTGCAGTGACAGCATCTGAGAACTGCGTCTCCCTCTTTGCCGGGGTTCATCCAGTCGACGTCTGTAGGTGACAGAGCGGCACCGCAGTGCTCGCATCTTCTGGGGACGTCGTATGCATCGACCGCAATGTAAGTGTCTTCCTCTTCCTCTGCGTCGATCCATTCCATGATTCCCTCTCTGAAGAGGTCTTCCCATCTGACTCTGTGATCCCTGATTCCTTCGAGATGTTTTCTCGTAAGGACGGTCTTTCCGTCTTTGACAACAAGGAGAGGCCTTCTGAGACGTCCTTCGTCGCAGTTGATGTATGCCTCTTTCATGTTCTCGTTGTAACGGATGTTGATCTCATCGGAGAGAATTCCGCATCTTCTCCTCTCACGTACTTCGGAGACGAGTTTCTTGGGATCCTCGTGGCTTCCTACGAGGTCTCCGTTCACGAAGATACGTGCGCCCTGCTGTGAAACAGGTGTCAGTCCCAGATCCCTGAGCATCCACTTGGCATCGGTCTCGGGGAATCCTTTGGAGACGTTGATAATCAGTGCTGCGTTCTTGACCAGACCGCAGTTCTGACCTTCAGGTGTCTCGGACGGACAGAGTCTTCCCCACTGTGTGGGGTGAAGATCACGGGCCTCGAAGTGAGGCTGGCTTCTTGTAAGTGAAGATGTGATTCTTCTCAGGTGCGACATAGCAGACATGTTCGATGTCCTGTCGAGCAGCTGAGATACACCGGCACGTCCTCCGACCCAGTTACCTGTGGCCAGTGCGTGCAGAAGCTTGTGTGTCAGAAGATCAGGACGAATAGACGAAGAAATTCTGATTTCCTCTCTCTTTCTTCCCCAGTTCCTCTCAAGCTGGTACTTCAGGTCTTTCATAAGACCGTTGAGGCTTGTTCTGAAGAGATCTTCCATAAGATCTCCGGAAAGCTTGAGCCTCTTGTTGGCGTAGTGATCCTTATCGTCCTCTTTCCTGATTCCGAGCGAAAGCTCCAGAACGGAACGTGCGATACGGCCGAGGAAAATTGCCTTCTTGAGACGGTCTTCTTCGGTGTCACCGAGGTGCGGGAGCAGCGAACGGTCGAGAATACTCTCGACTTTCTTGGTCCTGTACTCTTTTGCCTGACCTGCCGCGAAGTTCCTCTCGAGGAATGCGATTGCGTCATCCTTGGTGTGGAATCCGTTCGGTGCGTAGGTCTTCTTGTCGTAACTGTTCTCGATGTTGGCGTAGATAATGTTCGCCATCTCGGGTGTGGAAGCGATGGATTCGAAGATTTCCTGATCGGATTCCATTCCGAGTGCTTTCATGAGTGCGACAAGCGGGATTGATCCCGAAACGACGGGAACGGAAACCATAACCATTCCGTCTTTCTTCTTCTCGACAAGTGTCAGTGCGCGGTATCCTTCCCTCTGAGAGAAGACCTTTGCAACTTCCACCGCTGCACCGTATTTCTCGCTGTACTCAACCATAACTCTGTTGGGTGCGAGATCTTCGAGTGTAATGAGTGCCCTCTCGGTACCTCCGATAATGAAGTATCCTCCGGGATCTCTTGTATCCTCTTTGTTTTCAATAAGGAACTTCTGATATTCCTCTTCCGAAATTTCACGTTCCGAAGATGCCTGGAAGACTTCCCTGTTAAGGTTGCATCCGTTTGATTTGACCATCATGGGGAGGTCTCCGACGTGGACCCTCTCCGTTTCCTTGTCGACACCGTCTTCCATAAGTGTGAAGTCGATGTAGACAGGTGCCATGTAGTTGAGGTTCCTGAGCCTCGCTTCCATGGGTGTGAGGTCGTGGCTGTAACCGTTTGCTTCCATGACCTTAGGACGCTCGACGGAAATCGTGGGTTTGGCGTGGATATCGATGTTGCCCTCGTCGTTTCTCTTCCTTCCGATACGGATTGCGATGTTCCTTCCGCCGACATGCTCCGGGTCCAGTTTGATGATTCCGCGGTTTGCGTCATCGGTGGGGACCCTCATGTCATCCACAATCTTCTGCATCCTGCTGTTGGGATTGTCCTTGGTCGCAAGGAAATCGTTGAAAGATGCGATATGGTGGTTGACGATGGTACGTTCCTCGAAGTATAATTTTACTAAATCCCTCATCAGTAGTCAGCCCCTTATAATACAACCAGCCTGTAAGCGACGAATTCCTCCGCCGTGCTGCTCTTCCTAATGACCTTGATAACACGTCCTGCTTCGATCGGACCGTTAATGTTTTCCAGAACTCTGATTGCCGCATCGCTTTTCTTGATTTTCGGAAGCTGGTCGCGGGTGATTTTCAGTTCGTTGAGAATCACTTCCGCCTCTTCCTCGGTCAATAGAACATGCTCGGGAACCAGGTCATGCTGGAGAACATTGAATGAGATATTCTCTGCTGCCAAGTTTTCACCTACATTTTGCCCCACTGCAGGTCAGTGGGAAACCATTGAGAAAATTCAAAAGACCATTCATTCGATTTTCCTCATACTTGATCCGCTTTCGATCGCTCATGAAGACCACCGGCGGGCCTGAAGGGATTCGAACCCTTGACCACCTGATTAAAAGTCAGATGCTCTACCTAGCTGAGCTACAGGCCCTTTGGATAGCTTAAGCTTCGTAAACGCTCCGATTACATCCCCCTATATAATACTTTCCAGGCGTCCGACTGCACTGTTTCCGGAAATCATACCCAAACGGGTTCCGGAAGCCACATTCGCACGCCGGCGGCGGGAGTATCCGGCGTCGGTCTACGTTCTTACGCAATACCGTGCATTACAATCAATCAAATAAACGTATCCCTTTACCGCAGGTATGGTTGACTCGGTAGAACTCAAAGTCGCAACCGCATTGATGAAATCCGAGGCCGGTTTCGGAAGGGTCAGAATAGATTCCGCATCGTTCAGAAAACTCGGCGTGCAGATGGGTGACATTGTCGAAATTGTGGGAAAACGCTCCGCCGTAGCCAAAGTCATGAAAGGCGCCATCGACGATGAGGGAAAGGGACTCATCCGTATGGACGGAATCACAAGATCCAACGCCGGTGCGGCGGTAGATGAAAACGTCCGTGTGAGGAAGGCGGAAGCCGTTCCCGCAGAAAAAGTAGTGATTTCCCCCACGGGAATACCTGCGGGAAAGAAGATCATATTCAGAGAAGGTACGGATGAAATCTTCAAAAACGGTCTGATGAACAGGCCCGTTCTGAAAGACAATGAGATTGTTGTTCCCAATATCGCGCTTATGGGTGCATTGGTTCAGTTCAAAGTTATTACCACTGTCCCCACAGGAATAGTCTACGTCGACGGCAGTACCGAACTTACAATCAAAGAAACGGCAGCCGGAGAAAAAACGGAAGAAGAATTCACGAGTCAGGTATCTTACGAAGATATCGGAGGTCTTGAAGACGAGTTAAGAAGAATCAGGGAAATGATCGAACTTCCGATCAAACATCCCGAACTTTTCGACCGTCTGGGTATTTCCGCACCGAAAGGAGTTCTGCTTTACGGTCCTCCGGGTACAGGTAAAACACTTATCGCAAAAGCCGTAGCGAAAGAATCGGGTGCGTCGTTCTTCTCGATTCAGGGTCCCGAAATTATGGGAAGTTACTACGGTCAGTCCGAAGAACGCTTAAGAAAAGTGTTCGAAAAGGCCGAAGAAGCCGCACCGAGTATCGTATTCATCGATGAGATCGATTCCATAGCTCCCAACAGGAACGATGTGAGCGGCGAAGTCGAAAGGCGTGTCGTGGCTCAGTTGCTTACGTTAATGGACGGTCTGTCCGGAAGAGGAGATGTCATCGTCATTGCGGCAACGAACAGGGAAGAATCCATTGACCCTGCATTAAGAAGGCCGGG
The DNA here is from genome assembly GCA_964504055.1 of uncultured Methanomassiliicoccales archaeon. Taxonomy (GTDB): domain Archaea; phylum Thermoplasmatota; class Thermoplasmata; order Methanomassiliicoccales; family Methanomethylophilaceae; genus Methanarcanum. Next base: position 14,516 of record CAZDCU010000020.1, on the reverse strand, counting down.
AAGATTCGACCGTGAAATCGAGATCGGAATACCCGGAAGAGACGGAAGGAAGGATATTCTTGCCGTTCACCTCAGATCCATGCCTTTGGATGAGGATGTTTCTACAGAAAAATTAGCTAATCTGACACAGGGATTCGTAGGTGCGGATCTTGAGGCATTGGCGAGAGAGGCGGCAATGAAATGCCTTACGAGAAATCTTATGAGCCTCGATTTGGACAAACCGATTCCGCACAGCACACTCATGGCTATGCGTGTGAACATGGGCGATTTCATGAACGCTTTAACCGAAGTGGAACCGAGCGGAATGAGGGAAGTTATTGTTGACATTCCCAAAGTCGAATGGTCCGACGTAGGCGGATTGGACAGCGTAAGGAAAGAAATCTGCGAATCGTTCATTCCGACGGAAGGAAGAAGAGCTTACGAACATCTCGGAATCAAACCTCCGAGAGGAGTTCTGCTTTACGGCCCTCCGGGTACAGGTAAGACATTGATTGCGAAAGCAGTGGCAAATGAGTCAGGCTCTAATTTCATCTGCGTAAACGGACCGGAACTCACCAGCAAATGGATGGGTGAAAGCGAGAAAGCCGTAAGGCAGATATTCAAACGTGCCAAACAGATGGCTCCGTGTATCATATTCTTCGACGAAATCGATTCCATAGCTCCGAGAAGAGGTTCCAAAACAGACAGTTCTTCGATTGAGAGAATGGTCAATCAGATTCTGACATCCATGGACGGTGTGGAAGGGTTGGAAAACGTCACGGTTATGGCGGCAACCAACAGACCGGATATGCTCGATCCCGCATTACTCAGGCCGGGAAGATTCGATAAGATGATTCTTATCGGAAAACCCGATTTGGAAGGACGTCTGAGAATTCTCGAGATTCACACAAGAGACATGCCTCTGATGAATGTCGATTTGATTGATATCGCGGAAGCAACCGACGGATACGTCGGTGCGGATCTGCAGGCATTATGCAGGGAAGCGGGAATGGCAGCATACCGTGAGAATCCCGATGCGAGATATGTGGAGAAGAGACACTTCAATACCGCTTTGAGTCTCATAAAACCGTCCGTCGACCCGAAAGTTATGGATGAATATGCGGCTATGGCACAGGAAATGAAAAAAAGGAAGACATCCAATGACAGTATACCGTTCTGGACGGTGATGTAATGTCGTCTGAAATATTTTCATCCGAAATAATAGGAAAAGTGGCAATGACAAACGGGGGCTATCCTGTCGGAGCGATTGTAGATGTGGTATTTGACACCGCAACCGGCGAAATGAAGTATCTGCTTGTCAACGCCCCATCGATACCGAAGGATTCATACGACCTCGACGAACGCGGACGTGTGATTATTTCGTTCAGCAACATCAAGATTACAGAGAAGAACGTCGTATTCTCAAAGTGAGAGATTCTTGACCATGTACGGTTTTTCAAGAGAATAACCGAGCATTCTGTAGTATCCTCTGACACCTACACCTGCGGTAATCCTGATTTTATTTTTGCCGTTGGACAGTGCGATACGTTCGGCTTCGGCGACCAATTCGCGTCCGAAACCGCGGTGCTGCCAATCCTCTCCGTCTGTTCCGATTTCCGCCATCTTACCGAAGACTTTGAGTTCTCTTACCGTGGCACAGTCTGTGTTATCGATTCTGAGACGGATGTAGCCTATGAGAGAATCTTCGCAGGTAAGATTGATGAAATGCTCTCTTCCGTTCGATGCGTCGTATTCGAGATCGTTCAATTTTATCTCGGATCTGTCCGTAAGTGAGATATCGTTGTGTCCGACTTCCCTGCATCTGATACATCTGCACTGTCTTCCCGTAGCCTGAAGCCTGTCATGTACGAGCTGACGGATGTTGCTCTTGAGAATACCCGCTGCAATCTGATCGGCGGGGATATCACGCTGAATTCTCTGAATTCTCACATATTCCGGAACGATTGATTTCATATCTGCGAGAAGTTCCGTTGCTTTCTCCACATCGTACGGTTCGTATTCTCCGTTTTTCCACATGTCGTAGAGTTTTGTTCCTCCCACAACCAATGTGGTGTAGAATTTCAGCATATCCGGTCTGAACCTTGAATCGTCGAAGACTTTCCTGAAACATTTCATATCATTCTCAGGATCGGAACCGGGAAGACCGGGCATCATGTGGTAACAGATTTTCAGTCCGTGGTCTTTGCATCTCTGTGTGCATTCCACTGTTTCTTTCACGCCGTGACCGCGTTCCACGGCTTTGAGAATGTCGTCGTCGAGAATCTGCACTCCCAGCTCCACTCTCGTCGCTCCGAGTGAAAGGGAACGTTCTATCTGTACATCGTCGAAAACATCGGGACGTGTTTCTACGGTAAGACCCACACATCTGTGTTCTGCGGTTTCGTTCCATTCCTGTGCCGTACCGATGTCGGGTGCGTCACGCCCGTTCATGGCATCGAAACATCTCTTCACGAACCATGTCTGATAATCCTCTTCGCGGGACGTGAACGTCCCGCCCATGATTATCAGATCGATTTTATCGGTAATGTGGCCGATTGCTTCCAGCTGGGTAATCCTGTCGGTAACCTGCATATAAGGATCGAATTCGTTCCTTGCGGCACGTCTCGCCGCAGGTTCCTTACCTGTGTATGACTGCGGAGAATTGTTTTCCACTCCTCCGGGACAGTACATACATTTTCCGTGAGGACACGGATGCGGAGAAGTCATCACCGCAACAACGGCGACTCCGCTGAGAGTCCTCATCGGTTTCTTCAGAAGGAAAGGAACGACTTTCTTTTTCTCTTCCTCTCTGACATATTTCAGAATCTCGGAATTCGGAAGAACTGTATCCAATCCGAATTTTTTACAGGCTTTCACCTTTACATCCTGAAATTTATCTCTGTCCGTGACAGAACCGTCGAGTATCTTCCCGATGAGATACCTGCTGAATTCCTCTGTAGGATTCATCCGTAGTTCACATCGGACCTGACACGTCTGCCGGTGTCCGTTACACCGGGTTCGAGAACGTCTATCATGACAATCTGGGGAACGGGTATGAATCTCATCATACCTCCTTCCAGTTCCATAACAACGGCGGAATCGCCGCCTATGGCACAGTATCCCCTGAAGATACCTTCGGTATCATCCTCATCGGGTACTTTGACCCTGTATCTGCCGCCTACGTTAAGTGTGAATTCACTGTCTGACACTGCATCATCCCTTCTTTTCGGAATCGACCAACGCCTGGAAATGCGCCACGGTTTTGCGGTAGTTTTCCATTGCCATGTTGACATTCGCTTCCGTGAAATTCCATGCTTTGGAGAGATCTCCGTATCTTATACGGTATCCCTTGCGGACCTGCCCGTCGAACTCCACATCCATACTCTCCAGGAGGTCCAATGACTTCAGTTTGTTCACATGTCTGTAGACCGTGGGTTTTGTTGTTGATAACAACGCAGCCAACTCCTCCACCGTCCATGCTTTGCTCATGTTCCTCATGAAATAATCCATGAAGAGGCGGTAGGGGACGCTGTCCCTGATCTCGGTAGCAGACGTTTTCGGATCGTATCCTTTGGGGATGTATCCGATCTGAATGAGGAAGGTCTCGGCGACGATATCGATATCGTCCACTGAACTCAGGGGAGTATTACTAACAACTTGGAGTTCGAACATTGAGTATCCTTTCCTTGTTACCCTGTGATAAGTAAAGGTGACTATTTAATTTATTATGAACAAAGTGAATCTGAAGGACAGTACGGAATAATCATCCGTACAGGTCCTTCTTGACCTCTTCCACCGCACGCAGAATACTCTGCGAAGGTATTGCGGGTTTTACAGGAATCGATACGATCTTTTCAACTGTAGGTGTAACAATAGGCGCACATACGATTGCCAATGCGCCGTCGCGTTCCGCTCTTACCGCTGCAATGATTGCATCTTCCACGGTAGCGACGGGATAATCTCTCAGAACTACGGGGCGTCCGTCGACATCTACGCTTCTGTCGAGATTCTGTAAAACTTCATGTGAAGCGATAATCGCAATGTAATCATCGGAATTGGGCTCCATCAAACTCTTTACGGCTTTGAAGACGGCCCTTACGGTACGGAGATTGGGTTCTCTCTTGTCCTCAAGCATCTTGTACATTGTACTCTGGGATATGCCTGCGACGTGACAGAATTCGTTTACGGTGATTTCCAATTCATTCTCGAGCATCTCTCTGAGGGCTTTCTGGAAACCGCCCTCTTCTTTGAGCATTCCCGAGATGAGATCGTTTATCGGCATCTTACAGTCCCCTAACGTAATCGGCTGCGGATATTCCCGCAACGGCACCTTCGCCTACGGCTTTGGCTACCTGCCACGGTTTTCCTGTAACGTCGCCGCATGCAAACACACCTTTTTCGGATGTGGCACAGTTGCGGTCGACTTTTATCGTGTCATCGATTTCGGGCATTACATCCAAATCCATTGCCAAATCCACGGAAGATTTTGCTCCTAATTCGATGAAAACACCGTCTGTGGAAATCTTCCTTCCCGATGAGAGAGTAATTCCCGTGACTCTGCTTTCTCCGTCTATTGTTGCAATTGAATCTTCGATGTCTTCGACACCTGCGGATACGGCCTTTTTTACGACTGTATCGGAAGCTTTCAGGCTTCCGTGTACCCAATATGTCTTCGATGCGTAGCGTGTCATAAGTTCCGCAGATACTGCAGCTTCTGTATCGTCACCGACAATGGTTACAACACGTCCTTTGTAGAAATTGCAGTCGCATGATGCGCAGTAACTCACACCTTTTCCGAAGAATTCTTTCTCGCCTGGAACATTAAGTTTCTTCCTGCTGATTCCCGTGGCGATGATTACGGCAGATGTGTCAATAACGTCTCCGTTTTCGGTGGTAATCCTGAATCCGCCGTCTGTTTTTTCGGTAGCGGTTACGTTGCAGTTCATATGAACACAGCCGAAAGACTTCGCCTGTTCCAGACCGTCCTTCAGCATCTGCAGTCCGTCCGCTTTCCCGGGAACGGCGAAATAGTTCTCAATATGGGTTCCGTCCATTGCGCTTCCATCAAGTCTTCCGATCATTATCACGGAGACTTTCTTCCTCGAAGCGTGAATCGCGGCCTGTATTCCCGCAGGACCTGCGCCCATGATGACTACGTCTGCATTCATCTCATGCACCGAGAATCATGTCCCTGAGGACTTCCGCGGTACGTTCCTGGTTGTAACCGACGATTGTACCGACCTGTTTCCCGTTCTTGAACACAAGAAGTGCGGGAATGGATTGGATGTTGAAACTCAGGGAAACTCCGGGGTTCTGATCCACGTTGAGTTTTCCCACTGCGATATCATCCTGTGAGATTTCAGCTAATTTTTCGATAACGGGGCCCATTCTGAGACAGGGTTTACACCAGGGCGCCCAGCAGTCGACGAGAGCGTAATCTTTGCTCCTGATGAATTCATTGAATGTTGTATCTGTGACAGTTGCGGCGAAGTGTACTTCCTCTTCCTTCTTTGCCGCACCTTCGATCATTCCGTAATCCGCAAGAACCGCAAGAACTTCCTCTTTCGGCCTGAGACCTACAAGAGGATCCATCAGGATTTTATCCTTGAAAATCAGGAGTGTCGGGATTGCTTCGATACCGAATCTTGCCGAGATTCCGGGGCATTCGTCGGTGTTGAGCTTGGCTACAGCGACCTTTCCTTCCAATTCTTTGGACAGATCTTCTATTATCGGACCCATTCTTCTGCACGGACCGCACCAGGGCGCCCAGCAGTCGATGAGCACGAATTTGTTGTTCTCTACGAAGCTGTCGAAATCGGATTCATTCAATTCGGTGACCATAGGATACCTCTCTGCTATTGAAGACAGTGATTATACTATTAGGATAAAATGATAATGCGGTTACAGATACATCCGTTACCGAGAGCACAGGACAGAAAAGACTGTCATAAGATACATGTCACAGGATAATGTTTTATCATCGTCTGTCTCTATGCAGTAAACGGTAATATGCTGGATACAGTCGAGGAAATCAAAGGACTCAGTGTCTACGGTCCGGACGGAATTTACATCGGAAAAGTACATGATGTAATCATAGATCCGTCCATAAGAGCGCTGACGGGACTGTATATCACGGAGCCGAGTCCCGTAAAAGCAGCCAACAATGTTCTCCTGAAAATACCTTACAGATGGGTACAGTCGGTAGGAGATATTGTCATTCTGAAAACATTCCCGAAATATGTGGACTCAGCGGGAAAGATAGTCATTTGATTATCTTGCCGCAGGGTCCTTTCAGGACAGGATGTCTTCCCAATTCGAGAACAATCGAATCCAAATCTTCTCCGTAGAGTGCGGAGAGTTCGTTATGGAGTTTTTCGATCCTGTCTGCGCCGCGTAAAGCGCCTTTCATAACCAGTTTGTCAACAGAATGGGCGTGCATGATGACTTCGTCATCGCTTACCATATTGTCGGAATGGGCAACGATTTTCTCTTCGATCGTCGAAGGCATATAGTCTCCGGGAGGAAGACCCATTTCTTTCACATCTTCGTCATCCAATCCGGCGCCGGTGTGTTTTCTTATGATTTCAACGATTTCCTGAGGTAATCCGCGTTCTTCCGCAATGTGTGCGCCTATCGTTGCATGCATTATCGAATGTTCCACGGAACGTCCCACGTCATGCAGAAGAGCACCTGCGATAACGAGGTCTCTGTCACAGCCGATACGTTCCGCCATGCGTTCCGCAACCGCCCTTACGGTACAGCAGTGGATGATGACTCTCTTGGAACATCCTGCGTCCTTGAGAATCTTGACACATTCGGAATCACTTGGGTATTTCGGCAACTCTCTTACCCCTGACGGTCGGTATGACTTTGATCTCACAGCCTTCGCGGTCGCTGTAAAGTGCTTTTCCTTCGGTGAAACGGTCGAGGAAAATCGCCAATGCAGCAATCTCCGAATGAGGCTGATTTCCTACTGAAACGTTGAAATCGGCGTGCTGATAGACTTCGATCGGAACCTTCTCGGCACCGACGATAATCATGATATCCTCATCCTTCGGAATCTGGGGAAGAACTTCGTCCACCCTCTCGCCGTACATCGTAAGGTGTACGATTTTTCCTTTGAAGTCTTTGGTCGCCTGTCTCCAGGTTACACCGGTTTTAATGGAATAATCTCCGCCGAAACGTTCCACTACGCTTCTGATGTTTTCCTCGAGTTTCGGGTCTTCGGTGTCGACATAGATACCTTTGGCACCCAATGCTCTCGAGGAAAGCGCTACGTGCGTCGTGACACGCTTATCCCTTTCGGGACGGTGGCCTATCCTCATTATCCAAATGTCGGACATCTGCACGCGCCTACTCTTCACGGATCAGTTCTATCCTGTGACCGCGGAAGTCCATTTTGACGGATCTGCGGACGAGACTCTTGAGCATCGTGGATGTTAATCCCAAACTCTCTGCGACATCTCCGGAGAAGACACCGTCCTTTCCTACCGCATCGAGAATCTTCTGTTCGATAACAGAGTACTCTTCCTCGCTCATCATGGCAGCCGAGAGAACATCGCTGATCTCGTATACCGGCCACTGCGCATTAATGTGGAAAGATGTGTAGGATGTGTGGAACGATTTCTCGGGGTAATTACCGCCGGTCGATATCCAGCGACTCTCGACGAGTTTCATTTTCTCGAAGAATATGATGGCATCCCTTCCCTCGGGGCCGTATTTCTTCTCGATCTCGTCGGCTGTCCTCCATTCCAAGGTCACTTCTTTCAACACATCTCTCTTCACCGGCGTGTCCACGGACCTTAACATGGGCACGAGTTCCGATGGTTCGTTGATGACCTTGATTTTATTCATAACTGTTAACCTTACGTTCAAGAAAATATATAAATCGTTCCAATAAACACGGAACGTTCCGAACGTCTGGATAACGACCGTGGAGATATGGATGCAATCAGTGAGGTTTATCTACTACTGCGCCAATCAAGGTGACATGACCGGCAAAGCAAAGGCCCCCGAGATGAGGTACCAGTGCCTTAAGTGCTACAAGACCCACAAGACGGAAGAGCAGGCGCTCAACTGCTGCGGTTCTATGATCCAGGCATGGACTATCAACTACAACAAGTGGGGAAGAGGCCACTGGTACGGAAGGTAAATCCGTACCGATTTCAAACTTCTATTCAGGCCTTATGCGACCTGAAATTTTATTATCTTCAGTCGGCGGTATGCAAACATGGCTTCGGACAGCATGATTGAAAAACTAATCGACGAATTGGATCTTTTGGAAAGACACATTCTGATGCTGAAAGTGACAAAAGAGAACCAACCCATCGGAATAATCCGCCTGTCTGAAATTTTGGATATACCGAAACATAAGGTAAGATATTCACTCAGACTGTTGGAACAGGAAGGTCTGATTGCACCCTCCGCGGAAGGTGCGACGGTCACGGACAAGTACGAACAGTATCTGAAAGACGTTTCCGAGAGTCTTGAAGACATTGTCGATATGGTCAACAGGCTGAAAAGAGAATTGCCGTAAGCATAATGCTTTAATACCTGTCCTCCATTGCGAGAAATACTGCCGTTGTAGCTCAGTAGGTAGAGCGTGTGACTGTTAATCACAAGGTCCAAGGTTCGATCCCTTGCAACGGCGCCATACTTTTATCATTCTGTTTCCGAAGAGCGTAAGCTTTTCAGTTTAATTTTTCGAATTCACTCCAATCGCCGCCGGTCTTTTCCATGGCGTTACCGACGATTCTCATGATTTCTCTGAACACGGGCATGCCTTTCTTATCTCTTTCCAGATCTCTCAGGGTTGCCCTGTTGAACCTCATCAGTTCGATTTCTCCCTCGGAAGAACCTTCGAAAATCTGACACAGCTGTTCGTAACCGGGTTTCTTTCCCTCTCCGACAGGAGGTACGGTGGTCTTCATGTTCCTCTGTTCCAGAAGTTCATTGTAATCTTCAATCAGATCGGAACACTCGAGTTCCATCATACCCATCATCTCCACTTTTGTGGAAAGAGGATCGTATCCGAGTCCGAGATACCAATAATTGCCTCTGAGTTTTTTGAATACCATATTGTCGGGAAGACCGAACTCCGGGAATCCGAACAGTTCCTCTCTGAATTCACGGTTCGCATTCTCCACAAGAATATTCTTTTCGGGCACTCCCGATTCTTCGTAGTGTTCCTTAATTTCTTCGAGACTGCTTCCGTGACTCGGTTCGAGTGTTCCGGCAGGAATCACCGAAGTCATTCCCGCCGCTTCCGCCAATTTGTTCGAACGTCTGTGTACCAGGAAGAAATCCGTACCGTCTACGTTTCTGATGACGGTCAGCACACACAGACCGATTGATGCCGTCCTTTTACTGCGGTCGTTCAGCTCTATGCACATCGACGCAGCTTCTCTGTCACATCCGATGTTCTCACCGTTTGCATCGCGCCTCTGTGATTTTCTGTGGATTCTGTAGATAGAAGATGCGATAATAGAACCGCACGTGTTGTAGTAGTGCAGATAGGATGTTTTGCTGAATGTCATCTCTATGTCGCCGTTCGTATCGTAATCGACAAGATTCAGTGCCGGACCGTCGAATATTGTCTTTCCTACGGATATTGCAATGTTGTGGGTGTAAGTATCGTACCTGTCGGGATACAGGAACCATCTTCCCGATACGAATCTGAAGTCCCATATCTGTTCGTCCGTTGTAGTATTCTCAACGAATCTGAACGATACTTTTTCCATATCTTTGCAGCCGGGAGGGAAACACCATCCTTCGAATGTGACGAGATGTGCCTGCATATCGATTTTATTACCGCAGGAATCGAGTTTGTTTTCATCATACAGCTGTTTGTAGGCTGCAAGCATCTTTGAAGAGTAGTCATAACGGTTTTTGTTCTCAAGAGCATATGTGTCGATGAGAGCCTCTTTACGTTCATCCCTGCGGCTCTTGGAAAAGTCCCTCATCTGCATTGTGAAACAGATGCAGGCTACAATCATGGCGATGAATGTAACGTTGAGTTCGATGTTATCGAAATTTTCCATGTATCCCGTGAATGATGAGATGAGTCCGTTGAAAGACGAAGCGAATATGATTATGACTGCGGCTATCACACACAGCAGCAGTAACACACGGACGGATCTCCTGAGGAAGAAATTTTTCAGGAAAAGGTGCCACAGTCCGAATCTGTTGCTGTTCAACGTAATCTGCCTCTGACCTTTAACCGACAGGAAACATATATGAAACTTATAGTCTGAAACGGAAATTTATCTGATTTCGAGTGTCATAGGTATGTGCGGAATATTATCTTCTGAGAATTCATCACCTGTCTGTACAAAACCGATATTTTCGTAGAGTTTACGTGCGTAAGTCTGTGCATCCAATGTAATGATCTTTGCGTTGAGTTTCTCTTTTGAGAATTTTACTGCCGAATTAACGATTTCAGAACCCAATCCGCAGTGACGTTTCACTGCGATTACTCTTCCGAAGGATACTTCGTTACCGTCTTTCGGAAGAATTCTCATGTATGCCTGAATTCCGTTTTCATCCTGTAACCACATATGATAGGAATGTGTGTCGATATCGTCCACTTCCTGATATGCGCATTTCTGCTCCACGACGAATACGGAAACTCTTAATTTGTAAATTACGAAGAGTTCTTCGGCGGTGAGTTCGGTGAAGTGTTTTACGCATAATTCCATGGCATCTTTTCCCGGGATCGAATCGACATAGGAACACACTCATATCACAACTTCGGCTACCTCATCCCGTTAAATACGCTAAAGTCAATAGCATTCACATGGGAGCAGAACACAAAGATTTGACAATTAACGAAATCCGCCACATCGTCAAACCTATCGCCGAGGAATATGGCATGAAGAAAGTATTCCTTTTCGGTTCTTGCGCCCGCGGAGATTACCGTCCCGACAGCGATTATGATTTTCTGATAGTGGCGCCAAATGACTGCACCTTATTCACGCTTGGCGGATTCTTTACAGATCTCAAAGAAGCATTGGGTTCAGAGATTGATGTCGTTTGCAAAAACGGATTACACAAAGATTTTGCCGATACAATTTCGAAGGATGTGAGAGTCGTTTATGAATCCTGATGTTGCCACAGACTGAGAAAACTTACGATAATGCTGGAAAACTGCGACATTATTGCAGACATCATTGAACGTACTGGTGGAGATGAAGATACTTTTCTTGAAGACAAAGTGTATCAGGCCTCGGTAGCGTTCTGTCTTCAGCGTATCGGACAAATGGCTAAAGAGTTGTCCCCCGAACTTACATCTGCATATATGGACCACAAATACTGGAAAAGCATCAAAGGAACACGCGACATTATGGCACACCAATATCATAATGTACAGCAGGAGTTCCAATGGAATACAATCACCAACGACATTCCCCCGCTCAGAGAACTTCTCGTTACAATGATTGCAGATGTTAAATCGAAAGAGCGGAATTAATGCTTTCAAAGAGACATTCGCATCTAATTTCCCATGTCGAGAACCGCTCCCGTTTTGAAAGAACCTCTTTCTTCTCTCTTACGGGCGTTTTCCTTCAGAAGATCGTCTTTGGTATAACCGAGATATTCCGCGAATGAAAACAATACTTCCATAACATCCGCCAGTTCCTCAAGGTTACGTGCATCCTTGAATTCCGCAACTTCCTCATCCAATTTGTCTGTGAGAAGCTCGGAATATTCGGATTCGTCCGCGATTCTGTATTTACATTCTTTCCCGCCGGATTTGATAATCTCAGGTATCCTGTCGCGAACGAGTTTTTCTGCCATATTCCGAACGTACGGACAGAACGGATAAACAATTTACTGTTTCGAAATGTAACGGGATCTTCTGAATTCCGCCACACGGTAGTTTACCGCATCAAGCACATGATTTGAGAAAACTTTCATCGGAATGAACTGTCTCATCTCTTCCGAAAATGAAAATTCTCCGCCCTTGTAACTGAAAAACTTCTCTCCGCCGGATTTCATAATAAAATGAATGGGATTCTCTCTGGCGAGTTTCAGCCATTTGCTGTCAGATATCTTTTCGTACGGCCCCAATCCCTTCAGCCCCGATATATCCGGGCGGTTGGAAGGATTGGAATAGAATGTTCTGAATGACTGAATAATATCATCATCCGATGCCGTGGGGTGCATTACTCCGTTCCTGAAAAACGACAGCAGTAAAGGCATCTTGTAAAGTCTGTTCATCGCAGTGGTTTCTACAAAACGTATGAATTCACCAGCAATTCCCGACGTGAACGCAGTTTCTATCGGTGTAGCGAGTTCATTCTTACTCAGATATCCCAGATAATCTCTGAATACTCTGTCTCTCACGGTGTTCATACGTCCGCAGAGCGTTTCGTCGAGGTTTGTGAAAAACTCCATCCTGGTCGGCACATGTCCGAGTTCGGCCGTTATGCGTCTGAATTCCGAATCAATCGTATCTTTGATTGCTCTGTTTCTCTCCGCAACACGTTCCATGATGTCGATGGATTCGAGATCGAAATCTATGACGCATCCGCACGGGGCATGTGCGGATATTGCCCTGGAATCCAGGGAAATATTCTCCACCCCCGTGAGAAGAGACGGAATCATGTCCGCCTTGCGGTAATTTCCGATGAAATCCAATACCGTGAGATGTGTTTTGTCTTCGGACTTTCTCAGTCCCCTGCCCAACTGCTGAATGAAAACCGTACGCGATTCGGTGGGACGGAGGAACATAACCGTGTCTATCGAAGGAATGTCGACTCCTTCGTTGAACATATCCACAGTGAACAATACGGATACTTTTCCGTCCTCGAAATCCGAAACCGAGAGAGATCTGTCGTCATCGCCTCCGGAAACAACCGCACGCGATTCTATTCCCTTGCGCATGAAGAAAGATTTCATGAATTCGGCGTGACGGATTCCCGAACAGAAACCGACGGCACGCTCGGAAGGATATTTCATGTAGTGCCTGTAAATCAATTCGGCACGTGCCTCGTTTATCAATGCGGCATCGAGATCGTCACCGTTGTAACGTCCGTTGGAATACCTCAGTTCCGTGTAGTCTGTATTGTCGGCAATTCCGTAGTAATGGAACGGAACGAGACGTCCGAAACGGATTGCATCGGACATCCCGATTTCGTACACCACGTTGTAGTCGCAGAGTACGAAAACATCTCTTGCATCCATCCTTTCGGGCGTTGCAGTGAGTCCCAACAGGAATTTCGGCTTAAAATGCTCCAATATCCTGCTGTAACTGTCTGCGGCGGCGTGATGGAATTCATCGATTACAATGTAATCAAAACGGTCGGGTGCAATTTTACCGAGGATGTTTTCCTGACGGAGTGACTGCACGCTCGCAAACAGCAGATCCGCACCCGTATCCCTGTGACCGCTGTACAGGAAACCCGTAGTTTTTCCGGGATGGAACTGTCTGAATGTTTTCTCCGCCTGCTCAAGTATTTCGCGGCGGTGTGCGACAAAAAGAATCCTTTCGAATGATTGGGAATCACAGGCGGCGATGAATGTTTTCCCGACACCTGTCGCGGCCACGATGAGTGCCTTGTCCATGCCTTCTTCGCGGGTGTGTTTCAATGCAAACAGAGCAGGAATCTGAGGTCCTTCCGGACTCATAGTTTCAGAATGTTTCGGAACTATGCGGGCGGCAGGCTTCACCCATGAATCTCTGTATTCTCTGACGATTTCCGGAGTCAGTAAAACGGAATGTTCTCCGTAAAGATATTCGAATTCACGTTCGAATGATGAAAACGATGCGGGATCCATACTGCGTTTCAGATTGTAATTCCATTCCACGCCGTCCGTAAGAGCGGAACGGGAAAGATTGGAAGAACCGATCAGAATGCGGTCGCTGTTGGGATCCGCTGTGCGGATAATGTATGCTTTGGGGTGGAAGGATATACCCTCATCTGAGAAAAGACGCACTTCGGCATTCTCTCCGAGATTGAGCATCTGCTCCAATGCGAAAGGAGATGTTATTCCGAGATATGTTCCCGTAAGAATGCGTACTTTGACTCCGCGCTTAAGTGCCGAAATCAAAGAATCATGTATGACTGAAAGACCTGAATCTTTCAGGAAGGAGACGATAATATCAACGGATTCCGCCTCGGAAAATGCGTCGTCTATAGCCTTTCCCATAGACGAATCATGATTCGTTATTGCGCCCGTACTGCCTTCCATACCGTTCTGACTATCAGATAGAACGTATTTAATAAGGGCCTTTGAATCGAAATGATGCCGTTTGCAATGTTACAGTCAACCGTCGGATACGATCAATTCGGTTCAAAAATTACAATATTCTGGGTAAAAAACCGAAACGACGTTATATTTATATTCGTGTTGAATTTAACCCTGACTTACGGGCCTGTAGCTTAGTATGGTGGAGCGTCCGGCTCATAACCGGATGGCCGTCGGTTCAAATCCGGCTAGGCCCACTTCTCGTTTTCCGTGATTTTGTTCTCTTTAACAGTCGATTCTTTCGCGTTTTCTCTGCAGTTCGGTAAAACTTCTTTGAAATTTCGGAAATT